>CAYYCE010000047.1:0-11787 GCA_964469635.1 uncultured Kineosporiaceae bacterium | reverse complement strand
AGCGGCGGCGGTGCGGGCGTGCTCATCGAGGATCACCACCTCGCCGTCGGCTCCACAGCGGGCGAGCACCTCACGGACCCGGGTGACGGCCGGGTGGTCCTGGATCGTCATGCTGCGAAGCGTAGGCGAGAGAGGACGGGCCGGGCGCCCGCTAGGCTGACCGGGCGGGAGTTGATCACGTGACCATCTGGCAGGACGACGGTGAGTTGGACGGCGTCCGGATCACCGGGGAGCAGCTCACCGGGTTCGACGCCACGGGTATCCGGCTGCTGGACGTCGAACTCGCCGCCACGGGCATGACCGGCGTGGTGCTCGAGCGGTCGAGGTGGCGGGACTGCCGCGTGTCCACGGTTCGGCTGACCGGGGTACACCTGGCGGGTTCCCAATGGGACGGGACCGAGCTGGCCGAGTCCGCGATCGCGGGCAGCGACCTGTCGGCCAGCCGATGGCGCCGGGTGCGTCTGGCCGGCTGCGTGCTCGACGGGGTGAACCTGAGACGGGCGGAGTGGGCCGACGTGGTGCTGTCCGAGTGTGTGCTGCGGGAGGTCGATCTGGCCTCGGCCGCTCTGGCCCGGGTGCGGTTCGAGCGCTGCACCCTGGAGCGGGTGGACCTGACCAAGGCCCGGTTGAGCGAGGTCGACCTGCGCAGCAGCTCCATCGACCTGGTCCGCGGCTGGGATCGGCTCGGGGGTGCGGTGATCGACCACGGTCAGCTGGCCGGGATCGCCCCCGCGCTCGCCGACTCGCTGGGGATCAGGGTCGAGGACTGACGGCCCGCCGTCCGAGCCGGCTCTCGGTGCGCTCGAGCAGTTCGAGGACGCCGACGGCGGCCCACACCCGGTTGCGCCCGCCTCCGGACAGCTCGGTGAGCACCCCGGCCTCGGTCAGCCGGTTCACGGCGGCGTAGATGTTCTTGTCCGCCACCCCGTCGGTGAGCGTGCGCAGCGTGTCGATGTCGACCACGGGCCGTCGCAGCAGCGCCGCCAGCAGGGTGGCGACCGCCGAGTTACGCCGGGCCCGGACGGTCTGGTGCCAGTGCTCGCGCAGGGCGGCCAGGTCGGTGGCCAGCCGCACTCCCATCGAGGCCGCCTGGGTGGCCGCCGCGGCGAACCGGGTGACCCAGGCGTCGAGCCGGCCGGCGCGGTAGTCGTCGAGCCCGGCGAAGTAGCCGTCGACGTCGGCCAGCAACACGGTCGAGACGGGGACGACGGTGCGCCGGGCGAGGGCGCGCCGGCGGAGCACGACGTGGATCAGGGCGCGCCCGGTCCGGCCGTTGCCGGCGGTGAACGGGTGGATGCTCTCGAACTGGGCGTGGGCGACGGCCGCCTGGACGATCGGGTCGAGATCGGTGCGGTTGCAGAACGCCACCAGGTCGGCGACCAGCCCGGGCACCCGCTCCGGGGGTGGCGGCACGGACAGGGCGCCGTGGGGGGAGGCATCGCCGCCGCCGATCCAGTTCTGCATGGTGCGCAGCCGGCCCGCCCCGCCGCGCTCGTGGGGATCGGCCTCCATCAGCAGCCGGTGGACGTGGAGCAGGTCGACGACGTGGTAGGGCAGCGCGGTGGGCGGGCCGGCCATGGCCGCGGTCATCGCCCGCATGGTGGCCGCCACGTGAGCGGCGGCCGTGTGCACGGGGGCACCGCGGAGCATGGCCAGGGCCAGCTCGCGCCGGCCGGCGTCGAGGTGCTCGATCCTGGAGGAGGCCACGCACTCCGAGTGCAGCAGGGCCCCGGACAGGGCGGTCAGGTCGACCGAGGTGTTCTCGTCGAGCATCCGGACGGCGTCCAGGGCGGCCGCCGTCGTGGTGATGGCGGCGGTGTCCAGAGGGAGCCGGTGGTCGGCGATCGGTGGTACCACGCAGGCCTCGACGAGATCCTCGGCACCGTGAGGGTCCCCACGCCAGGGACGGCGTTCGCGGCCCAGCGAGAGCCATTGATCGGCCGTGTTGAGGGAGGTGTCGGTGGTTCCTGTGGTTCCTGTGAGACTGGATTCCATCGATACCCACCCAGAGTCGCTCAGTAGTTACCTGAAACATCAATAAACGTAATCATACGAGCCGGCGGCGACGGTTCTGCGGCGACGGAACGACATCGGTTCGGCGTGTCGTCCGATTCACGGACCGGGTCTTCGGCGGGCGTTGACATCGGCCGCGAGCCGTGTAGGCTCGAAGAGTTCGAACACATGTTCGACAGTGTCCGTGGCGGGGCGACTCGACCCCGCCCCGCCACGGTGCCGTCGTCGCGGGTTCCTCGGGTGGCTGTGGGGAAGCACTCCCACCCGAGGTCCCGGGTCTCCGCTTCCCCGGGGGCGCACCGTTCATCGTCCGGCTCGCTGCCAGCGGGTCCGTGAGCAGGGGAGGCAGTCATGACCCGTCGGTTCGCCGAGATCGTCCATGTCGGGGTGAGTGGGGTGCAGCCGGCGGCCTTCCGGTGGCGCGGCAGTCGGTACGTCGTCCGGGACGTGCTCGGTCACTGGCGAGAACGTCGGTCCTGGTGGTCCGCGCCCGTGGCGCAGGCGGTGCTGGTCGGTGGCCCCGTCGAGGCCCGGGTGGGATGGCACACCGCACTCGCCGAGGAGTACGAGGTCTGGCGGGTCGAGGCCAGCCGGCGCGGGAGTGAGGCGGTGGGGGTGTATGACCTCTGCCACGACAGCGGGGCGCGTCCCGCCACTGGGGCCTGGCGACTGCTGCGTATCGCGGATTAGCCGCCATGGCGGCCGACGACGTGCCGGAGACGCCCGAGGAACACCGATCCGTCGAGCACGAGCCCGTCGAGCACGAGCCCACCCGGAACGACTCCACGAACGAGACCACCGACCGACCCCACGAGAACCCGAAGGGATCCGACATGACGGCACCGACGCTGAGCCGGGCACCGCACTGACCCTGATCGACCGCTCGACGGCCGGTCTGCTGTACGCCTGCGCCGCCCGCACCGCGGCGGAGCGGTACGTCGCGGCCCACCTCGCCGCGCTTCGGTCGGCGGCGGCCGTCCTGGCCGTCCGCGGTCGTCGCAGCCGCAGCGGCCCCCGGAGCGTGTGGGACCTGCTGCCGCAGGTGGCGCCCGAACTCACCGAGTGGGCCTCGTTCTTCGCCGCGACCGCCACCCGACGGGCGGCCATCGAGTCCGGCCGGTCGGGCGCCGTCACCCCTCGCGAGGCCGACGACCTGCTTCGGGACACCGAGGCGTTCCAGCACGCCGTGGAGGCCACGCTCGGCCTTCCGCAGCACCCGGTCCTGCCCGATGCCCTGCCGTCCTGTTCCTGACCGAGCCATCGGATCCACCCGTGACGTTCACCCACCTGCACGTGGCCTCCGGCTACTCGATGCGCTACGGCGTCTCCACCCCTGCCGACCTGGTCGAGGCCGCCGCCGGGTTCGGCATGCCGGGCCTGGCCCTGACCGACCGGGACGGCCTCTACGGCGCGGTGAAGTTCACGACGGCCTGCCGGCGGGCAGGGATCGTCCCCGTGCTCGGGGTGAACCTCGCGGTCGAACCGACACCGCGGACATCACCGCAGACACCACTGAGGACATCGTCGGGGCAGACATCGCCGTGGCAACCGGCGCCGCATCCGGCGGCACGTCCGGGGGCGCCGGCCCGACGACGCAGCCCGGCGCGGGGCGGATCCGTCGTCGAACCCCGCCTTCCCCGGATCACCGTGCTCGCCCTGGGGGTCGACCTGGCCGAGGGGCGCCTCGCCGGCGAGGGGTGGGGCCGGTTGTGCCGACTGGTCTCGGCGACCCAGCTGCGCGGCGAGCGTGGCCGTCCGGTGAGCACTCCGGCCCTGGTCGCCGAGCACGCCGTCCTCGACGGCGGGCCCGACGGCGCGGATCCGGGTGAGCGCCGTCCCGGGTTGGTCGTCCTGCTCGGACCCGACTCCGAGGTGGGTCGCGCGGTGCTGGCCCGGCGCCGCGACCTGGCCGTTGTCCTGCTGGAGCGGTGGCGTCGGGCACTGCCCGCGGGGAGCCTGGTGGTCGAGGTGGTCTGCCACGACGGGCCGCCCGGCGCGTCGGCGGCCCTCGGCCACGCCGCGCGGATGCTGGCCCTGGCCCGTTCCGTGGGCCTGCCCGCGGTGCTGACCAACGCCGTCCGCCACGTTCACCCGGACGGCGCGGTGACGGCCGACATCCTGGACGCCGCCCGGCGGCTGGTGCCGCTCGGCGATCGGCACCTGGACCGGACCACCGACCGGGGGTACCTGGCCGGTCCGGCCGAGATGGTCGCCACCGCCCGTCGGGTCGCCGAGGCCGCCGGCGAGGGCGACGGCGGCTCACGGCTGCTCGCCGACACGGTTGCTCTCGCCCGTCGCTGCCACCTCGACCCGCAGGCCGACCTCGGCATCGGCTCGGTGCATTTCCCTGAACCGCACCTGCTCGGCCTGGGGCCGGCGGAGGACCCGTCGGCCGTGCTGCGCAAGAAGTGCGACGCCGGGATCTCGACGTACTACCCGCAGGCCGACCGGGAGCTCGAGGGGAGGATCACCGCCCGGCTGGAGGAGGAGTTGGCCGCCGTCTCCGCGCTCGGCTTCGCCCCCTACTTCCTCACCGTGGCGCTGGTGTGTGCAGACATCCGCTCGCTCGGGGTCCGGGTGGCCGCCCGGGGATCGGGGGCGGGCAGCCTGGTCAACCACCTGCTGGGGATCTCCGGGGTGGACCCGATCGGACACAACCTCCTGATGGAACGGTTCCTGTCACCGCTGCGGGCCCAGCTGCCCGACATCGACATCGACGTGGAATCGGCCCGCCGAGAGGAGGTCTACGCCGAGATCCTGAACCGGTTCGGGGCCGATCGGGTCAGCTGCGTCTCGATGATGGACACCTACCGGGTGCGGCATGCCGTCCGGGACGTCGGCGCCGCGCTCGGCATGCCGCAGCAGGAGATCGCCGCCATCGCGACCGCGTTCCCACACATCCGGGCACGCGACGTCCGCGACGCCCTCGAGGAGCTGCCGGAGCTGCGGGCCGCCGGCCTCGACTCGCCACGGCTGGAGCTGCTGTTCGAGCTGGTCACCCGGCTGGACGGCCTGCCCCGGCACATCGCCCTGCATCCCTGCGGGGTGCTGCTGTCCGACGGATCCCTGCTGGACCGCACCCCGGTCGAGGCCAGCTGGCAGGGGCTGCCGATGAGCCAGTTCGACAAGGACGACGTCGAGGATCTCGGCCTGCTCAAACTCGACGTGCTCGGGATCCGAATGCAGTCGGCGATGGCCTACGCCGTCCAGGAGGTGGAACGGGTCGGCGGGGAGCAGATCGCCCTCGATTCGGTCCCGCTGGACGACGAGGCCGCCTTCGCGATGATCCGCACCACCCACACCCTGGGGTGCTTCCAGATCGAGTCGCCGGGACAGCGCGAGCTCATCGGCCGGTTCGGTCCCGAGACCTTCACCGACCTCGTGATCGACATCTCGCTGTTCCGCCCCGGGCCGGTCAAATCCGACATGATCACCCCGTTCCTGCGGGCCCGGCACGGCTGGGACGAGGTCCGCCACCTCCATCCCGACCTGGTCGAGCCGTTGGCCGAGACCAGCGGGGTGGTCGTCTTCCACGAGCAGGTGCTCCAGATCGTCTCGACGATCACCGGATGCACCCTGGCCCAGGCCGACGAGGTCCGCCGGGCGATGGGGTCACGCGACGGCCAGCAGCGGGTCAAGGACTGGTTCATCCCGACTGCCACCGAACGCGGCTACGACGCGGCCACGGTGGCGGCGATCTGGCAGGTGCTGGAGGCCTTCGGCTCGTTCGGGTTCTGTCGGGCCCACGCCGCGGCGTTCGCGCTGCCCACCTACCAGTCGGCCTGGCTTAAGACCCACCACCCCGCGGCGTTCCTGGCCGGGGTGCTCACCCACGACCCGGGGATGTACCCCAAGCGACTGATCCTGGACGACGCCCGCAACCTGGGCATCGTCGTGCTGGGCCTGGACGTCAACGACTCCGGCGCCACCTACCGGGTGGAACGGGTCGAGGACGGCGACGACCGGCCACCTCCCGGCCCCGATCTGCCCGACGGACGCGGCTACGGGATCCGGCTGCCGCTGTCCGAGGTCAAGGGGATCGCACAGGCCGAGGTGGCCTCGATCCTGGCCAGCCGGCCCTACACCGACCTGACCGATTTCTGGAACCGCGCCGGCGTCGACCGGCCGGTGACCGAACGGCTGGTGCTGGCCGGCGGATTCGACGCCCTCTACGACCTGGGTGCCACGCTGCCGCTGGCCCGGCGCGGCCGGGTCAACCGGCGCGACCTGCTGCTGCAGGTCGCCGAGCTGGAGCGCTGGGGCGGGGCCGCGAAACACACCCCTCGGGCCCGTCGTCCCGGACCGGGCGTCCGCCCGGCGCCTGCTCCGCGCGATGTCGCTCCCGCGAACGCTCCGATCGGTGCAGGCACGCTGGCCCGAGCGGACCCGATACGGACGGCGGCCGCGGCACAGTCCCGGGCCCCCCGGTCCGCCGTCCCCCCGGCCGGGCATCCCGTCCAGCTCAGTCTCGACCTGGGGGATGCGCCGACGCAGACCCGGCCGACCGGACTGCCCGAGATGAGTCCGGCCGAGCAGATCCGGGCCGAGCTCGAGATCCTCGGGCTGGACGCCAGCCGACACCTGATCGACTTCTACACCCCGTTGCTCCAGGCGCTGGGGGTGACCCGGTCTCGCGATCTGCTGGCCCGGCGCAGCCGCCGCGAACTGCTGGTCGCCGGGGTCAAGGTGGCGACCCAGACCCCGCCGGTGCGCTCCGGACGGCGGGTGGTCTTCCTCACCCTGGATGACGCCACCGGCCCGGTCGACGCCACCTTCTTCGAGGACGTCCAGGGTCCCTATGCCGCCACCGTCTTCGATTCCTGGCTACTGCTGGTCCGCGGCACCCTGCGACGCACCGGGGCGCGCGGGGTGTCCCTGCGGGCGACGGGGGCCTGGGACCTGTCGCGGCTGTGGGACGCCTGGACCGAGGGGGCAGCGGTCGCGGTCGAGCGGGCGATGGCCGGCGACCGCCTGGGTGACGGGGTGAGCGACGGCGCCGTCGGGTCGGGCCCGGGGCGGCTCCGCCCGCCGGCGGTGGCCTTCGGCGGGGCCTTCGTCCGGACCGCCGAACAGGAGCGCGAGCACGTCGCGGCCGCGGAAGCGGCGTCCGGGCTGCCGGCCGGGGACCGCGACGGCGGCCGGCATCGCGACCGGGCCGGCGGCATGGGCGGCAGCGGCATCCATCTGCGGCGGGTCCTGGTGGCCCCCAACGGATACGTCCAGTCGCCGTACGCCGACCTGCAGCCCCCGGGGACCGACGTCCGCGACACCCGCCGGGTGGCCACCGCCGAGGAGGCCGCCGTGCCGCACCGCGAACCGGTCCACCCGGCGCGCAAGCTGTGGCACTCCAGCCCGGGCAGCAGCGGCCGGTGAGGACGCGGTGACGGGGCAATGAGCGCTCTAAGGTGGGCTCCGTGCCCGATGACCTCACCCGAGCCCGGCGCTGGAGCCTGCGCACCGATCCGCGTACCGCCGTCGGCACGGCCGTGGTCTGGGACCTTCTCGATGCCCTCGCGCTCGAGCGCTCGGCCGTCCTCGGTCGGCCGCTGGACGTCGTCGACGTGGGCGGGGGCACGGGCGGGTTCGCCGTGCCGCTCGCCCAACTCGGTCACCGGGTCACCGTGGTCGATCCCAGTCCCGACGCCCTGGCCGCGCTGCAACGGCGGGCTGCCGAGGCCGGCGTCGCCGATCGGGTGCGGTCGTTGCAGGGCGACGCCGGGGCCCTGGTCGAGGAGGTGGGTGCCGGCAGCGCCGATCTGGTCCTGTGCCACCGGGTCCTGGAGTACACCGACGACCCGACGGCGGCCGTGGCCGACGCCGTGGCGACCCTGCGCGGGGAGGGCCTGCTCAGCCTGCTCGTGCTGCAACGGCTCGGGGCGGTCCTGGCTCGGGCGCTCGCCGGCCGCTTCCAGGAAGCCCGCCGTCTGCTCGACGACCCGGACGGCCGGGCCTCCGACAACGACCCGGTGCCGCGGCGGTTCGACCACGACGGCGTGCTCGCCCTCCTGGGGGACGGGATGCGCCCGCGCGCCGTCCACGGGGTTCGGCTGTTCGCCGACCTGCTGCCCGGCGCCCTGGTCGACGGTGACCCGGACGCCGCCGCCGACCTGCTCGACCTGGAGCGGGCCGCCGGCGACCACGTCGCCGTGCCGGAGCTGGCCGCCCTCGCCGCCCAACTGCACGTCGTCGCCCAGCGTTCCTGATTCGAGCCCTCGGAGCCATCGATGAGCCGGCGTCAGCTCGATCGCGCCGCAGGAGCGGGGATCGAGGCGGTGACCGGTGGGTCCGGTGCCGGCCCCACCGCCGACGACACCGGCTGCTCGATCCTGCACGTCGACATGGACGCCTTCTACGCCTCGGTCGAGCTGATCGACCGGCCGCGGCTGCACGGGCTCCCGGTGATCGTCGGGGGCGGCGGCAGCCGGGGCGTCGTGTTGTCGGCCACCTACGAGGCCCGGCGCTACGGCGTCCACTCGGCGATGCCGATGGGCCGGGCCCGGCGGCTGTGCCCCCAGGCGGTGGTCCTCGAACCCGAGCGTCACCGCTATGCCGAAGTATCACGCAGTGTTATGGATATATTTCACTCCATTACCCCTCTGGTGGAGCCGTTGAGCCTCGACGAGGCGTTCCTCGACGTCTCCGGGGCCGGCCGCCGACTCGGGTCGCCGGCCCGGATCGCCCAGCTGATCCGCGACCGGGTCAGCGACGAGCAGCGGATCACCTGCTCGGTCGGTGTGGCCGACACCAAGTTCGTCGCCAAGCTGGCCTCCGGCATGGCCAAACCGGACGGCATGCTGGTCGTCCCCACCGTCCGGACGGTGACCTTCCTGCACCGGTTGCCGGTCAGTGCGCTATGGGGGGTGGGGGAGAGGACGGCGGAGGAACTGAGGCGGCTCGGGCTGCACACCGTGGCCGACATCGCCCACACCCCGCTGGCCACCCTGGAACGGGCCCTGGGGGCGACCGGCGTCCACCTGCACGAGCTGTCCTGGGGGCGTGACGAGCGGGGTGTGGTCCCCGAGCGGGCTGAGAAGAGCATCGGCGCCGAGGAGACCTTCGCCCGGGACGTCGACGACGGCGACGTGGTGCAACGGGAACTGCTGCGGCTGTCCGAGAAGGTGGCGGCCAGGCTCAGGGCCGTGGGGCTGATCGGACGCACCGTGGTGCTCAAGGTCCGGTTCGCCGACTTCACCACGATCACCCGCTCCCGGACCCTGCCCGAGCACACCGACGTGGCCAGGATGCTCTACACCACGGCCGGCTCGCTCTACCGGGCACTGGGGCTGGAGCGTGCCCGGGTGCGCCTGGTCGGGGTCCGGGTGGAGGGCCTGGTAACCTCCGCCGAGGGACATCACCAACTCGCTCTCGACGAGCGCGAACGCGGCTGGCGCGAGGCCGAACAGGCCATGGACCGGGCCAGTGCCCGGTTCGGTGCGGGGGCGGTCCGCCCGGCCACGCTGGTCACCGAAGAGGCGGACGGCGACCCCGAGGGGTCAAGTCGTGCATAGTTGTGGCCGAGAGTGCGGTAAGACCGGGTTTCGCCGGGGCCCCACCCGACCTATCCTGGTCACGCCGCGAGTTGTGTCCTGCCACGCGGTTCTTGCCCTGGGAGGTTGTTGTGCCCCTCTCCGACAACGAGCAGCGCCTGCTCGAGCAGATGGAGCGCGCCCTCTACGCGGAGGACCCCAAGTTCGCCTCGACCATGCGCGGCGCCGCCCGGCGCACCGGGCACCTGTCCCGTATGGCCATGGGTGTCGTGGCCGTCGCCGCCGGGCTGGTCGTGCTCGTGCTCGGCGTCGCCCAGGGCAACCTGCTCGTCGGGGTCGGCGGCTTCCTGGCCATGCTGGCCGGCACCGCATTCACCTTCTCCGCCCGTCGGCGCACCGGCCCGTCCGGCGTGGTGACCTCCGGCGGTACCGTCCGCCCCGCCGGGGCCGCGGGCAGGCGTCCGGCGAAGAACGCCAAGAGGGGCAGCTTCATGCAGCGCATGGAACAGCGCTGGGACCGCCGCCGCGACCAGCGCTGAACCCGCCCGGACCCCGACCCGATCGCTAGCCGAACCGGCCGGAATCCCGGTCGGCCACGACCTTCGGCAACTCTTCGGTGTGAGGTCCCTGCCGGACGTCGCGCGGCTCGACGTCCAAGGGGTCCGCCGACCCGCCCGTCCGGTCGGCCCCGCCCGGTCCGAAGCCGGCCCGCTCGATCGTCGGCCGCCAGCCCAGGACCCGCCTCGGCAGGGCCATCAGTGCCTCCAGCCCCGACCGGGGCCAGAACAGCGCCCGCCGCCGGGCCCGGGGGGACAGCCCCGATCCCACCGTGTGGACCACGCGGTCGACCCAGGCGCCGGCCTCCTCCTTGCGGATCGCGGGACCCGCTCCGGGCGGCGCGTACCACACCGTCTCCACCGTATTCACCAGCGCAGCCAACGCCTGGCGGTCCTCGCCGGCCAGGTCGTGGTCGGCGGTGAGCCGGTGCAACGCGGCCCGGGGCGTCCAGGATCGGGTCCACACCACACCCAGGTCGCCGAGCCGCTCCCGCAGGTCGTCCCAGCCGGCGGCGGCCAGCTCCACCGGGGAGTTCACCAGGGCCCACCGCCGTCGGCGGCGCACCACGGCTGCCAGACCCGGCAGCACGCCCAGCAGCCCGACCGCGGCCAGGGCGCTCAGCCATCGCCAGGGGAGGGAGCGCCACCAGGACGCCCCCTCGGCCTGGGCGATGGGCGTCTCCGGGGCCAACTCCCGGTCCGCTCGCTGTGACGGCACCGCGGACGGTCCGGTCCCCGCGTCCGACGGCGTCGCCTCGGGGGCGGCCTCCTGCGTCCGGTCGGTGGCCGCGTATCCGGGCAACGTGGCCACCCGGGCGGACGGCGTCGGCTCGAAACGCACCCAGCCGACGGTCTCGAAGTAGAGCTCGGGCCAGGCGTGGGCGTCGCGCAGCGCGATCCTGTACTGGCCGTCGCCGGTCGACCTCCCGGGCAGAAATCCCACTGCCACCCGGGAGGGGATGCCGAGGGTGCGGGCCAGCACCGCCATCGTCGAGGCGAACTGGACGCAGTAGCCCCGCTTGGTATTCAGGAACGCCAGCACGGCGTCGAGGCCGCTGTCGTCGGGACCCGTCCCCGCGGCCTGCTCGCTGTAGACGAAGCCGCCGGAGGAGCGCAGGTAGTCCTGGATCCGCAACGCCTGCTGGAACGCGCCGCCCTCACCGGCCACGTCGGCGGCGATCCGGGCCACCTCTGGGGGCAGCGACGGCAACGCGGTGAAGGCGCTGAGGACCGCCGCCGGCGGGGCCGGCGCGGTGTCCAGTTGCTCGGGTGTCGGCGAGACCGCGAGGTGGTCGGCGGTGTACCGGACTCCCTGGGTGCCCTGTCCGTCACCGACGACGTTGAGCGAGGTCTTCTCGTACAGCCAGTTCCCGTCGATGTCCACCGAGGTGGTCGGGTAGGGCAGCGGCAGATACGTCGCGTCCAGGTTGCCGATCACGATCGAGGTGCGCTCGGGGGTCCGTGGCGTGGCGTCACTCAGGCCCGGGGCCGTCGGCAGCCCGTCCTGCACCCTCTGCTTGCGGCTGATCTGACCGGTCGAAGGCGCCCAGCGCTCCCCGTCGAAGACGTCGTCCGTGGCGATCCGCAAGGGTTCCGGATCGGCCACCGTGGTGTTGTAGGTGATGACCGTCGCGTTGCTGCGGGAGGCGAGGTTGCGGCGCAGCGTGAGGATGGGGTTGACCACGTTGATCTGGCTCCGGCCGCTGCCCTCGCCCTCGCCGTCCTCGCTG
>CAYYCE010000046.1:2052-11862 GCA_964469635.1 uncultured Kineosporiaceae bacterium | reverse complement strand
CGGCTGTCCCCTGCGGCCCGACGGGCCGATGATCCTCCCGGAGGTGACCATGGCACAGCGGGTGATCGTCGTCGGGGCCGGTGTGGTGGGCCTGAGCTGCGCCGTGGCCCTCGCCGAGTCGGGCGTCACGGTCGACGTCCTGGCGCGTGACCTGCCCGGGGAGAACCCGGCGTCCCGGGTGCGGGTCCCCTGGCTGCCCTCCCCCGCCCGGTTCGGCGAGGACGGCGCCCGCTGGGCCGGGCGGACCCGCGACCACCTGATGGCCCTGGCGGACCGGCCGCGGACCGGGGTGAACTCGATGCCGGGCCGGCTGTTCGCCGCGGGCTCCGAGCAGGCCCAGCGGGTGGACGCCCCGGTGGTGTGGCCGCCGTACTACCTGCGTAATGTGGGGGTGGGGGTGATGGTGTCGGGGGGCACCCTCACCGGTTTGTCCCTGCGGGTGCTGCCGCCACGGGGCGTGGTGGTCAACTGCACCGGCCTGGCCGCCCGGGCCCTGGTCCCCGACGCGCAGGTGGAGCCGCGGACCCTGCGGCTGCTGCGGCTGGCCGACCCCGGCGTGAGCGGCTGGGTCGCCGGGGACGATCTCTACGTCGTCCCCGGCCCGGGTCCCGCCATGGTGACCGTGGCCGGCACCCAGCCACCCGCCCCCGACCCCGCCCCCGCCCCCGGCCCCGGCCCCGGCCCCGGCCCCGGCGACGATGGGCGCGACACCGATCTGGACGGCGCCGATCCGGACGGCGCCGATCCGGACGGCGCGGGCCTGCTCGGGCGGGCCGCCCGCCTCGAACCGCGGCTGGCCGGCTCGAGGGTGTTCGAACGGCGCCTGGCCGTGGTGGCCCATCGACCGACGGTGCAGCTCGTCGTCCGGCACGAGAGCGGACGCACGGTGCTGCACTGCTACGGGCACGGCACCGCCGGGATGTCCCTGTCCTGGGGCTGCGCCGAGGACGTCGCCGCGCGCATCGCCGGGCTGGTCGACGCCGAGGAGGGACCGGACGGGGACCGGGCCGAACGGGAGCCGTCCGCCCGCGGCCTGTGGTGATGAGCCGTGATCAGGCGGCCGGGGAGCTTTGTGGCGCCTTTGCGGGATCTTGACGGAGGCTGAGAACCCGCCTGCTTGGGTTGAATGGTGCTCGATGACCGGACCATGGTGAGCGGGGATCGCCCAGTCCGCGAGCCGGGGACAGGGGTCTCCCGCCCCGGGTCGCTCTTCCTCCCGGCGCCCAAGGGTGAGGACCCGTGGCCGACGATGCCGCTTCCCGTCGCGCCGCAGAACGCGGCCGAGCCCGGGCGCCGCTCCGAGCGACTCACCCGCAAGCGCGCCCTGGGCCGCACGCGGGGCCGCGCGGCCGGGGTGCGCGCCGCGGGGACCCGCACCGCAGCGGCACTGTTCCGGCAGCGCACGCTCACCCGGCGGCAGGCCCTGGGGGCGGCCGCCGGGGCCGCGGCCATCGGCAGCCTCTCGGCCATGGCCCTGGGCTCGACCGACTCGCCGCCCGCCGACGTGGCGGCGGGCGGCGGCACCGCAGCCGGCGGCCTCAGCCTGCTCACCGAGCCGGACGCCACGACCGTGGCGTTGGGCACCGCCCCCACCCCGGCGTCACTCACACCGGTCCCGATCGCCCGGGGCGTGACCGCCGAGCATCTGCTCGGCCGGCTGACCTTCGGCGCCACCGCCGCCTCGCGCGCCGACATCGCCTCGCTCGGCATGTCGAACTGGCTCGCGCTGCAGCTGACCCCCGCCCGGCTCGCGGATCCGCTGGGCGCCAAGGTCACCGCCATGTACCCGGCGCTGAAGTGGTCGATCGCAAGGATGCACGCCCAGCGCGACCAGAACGAGAAGTACTACGAGCTGCTGTACCAGCCCGGGCTGCAGCACATCGGCCGCGCGATCTGGAGCAGCCGACAGCTGTTCGAGATCATGGTCGACTTCTGGTCCAACCACCTCAATGTGCCGAGCCCGGCCGACAAGGGATCCTGGGCGCGCCACCGCTACGACGCCGACGTGATCCGCAAGCACGCCCTGGGCCGGTTCGAGACCATGCTGCTGGCCAGTTCGACCCACCCGGCGATGCTGGCCTACCTCGACAACGAGAAGTCGACCAAGCGCCAGCCGAACGAGAACTACGCCCGTGAGCTGATGGAGCTGCACACCCTGGGCGTGGACGGCGGCTACACCGAGAAGGACGTCAAGCAGCTCGCCCTGCTGCTCACCGGCTGGGAGACCCCCTGGAAGACGGGGGTGACCCGCTACGTTCCCGACCGTCACTACGGCAAACCGGTGACCGTCCTGGGCCGCCGGATCGCCAACGGCACCGGGGACGCCGGGCTGCGGGCGCAGCAGGGGTTCGTGAGGTCGCTCGCCTCGCACCCGGCCACCGCCCGCCACATCTGCCGCAAACTGGCGATCAGGTTCGTCTCGGACACCCCCTCGACCGCTTTGGTGGACTCCCTGGCCAAGGTCTACCTGGCCAACAGGACCGCCGTCGTCCCGGTGCTGAAGGCGATCTTCGCCTCCCCGGAGTTCGCCGCCGCCGAGGGGCTGAAGGTGCGCCGCCCGCTCGAACGCGTCATCGCCGTCGTCCGCGCCCTCGGCCCGAGGTTCACCGGCGACCACGAGGGGCTGCAG
This sequence comes from uncultured Kineosporiaceae bacterium, assembly GCA_964469635.1. Taxonomy (GTDB): domain Bacteria; phylum Actinomycetota; class Actinomycetes; order Actinomycetales; family Kineosporiaceae; genus JADJPO01. The sequence goes on along the minus strand of CAYYCE010000046.1, from coordinate 9,233 downwards.
CAGCTGTACTGGATGACCAAGAACACCGGACAGCAGCCCCTGGCCTGGCCCACCCCCGACGGGTACGCCGACACCGCCGAGAAGTGGCAGTCGCCGGCCGCCGCGCTCGAGCTGATCAACTCGACCACGAGCCTGGTCTACGGCTGGTGGCCCGACAGACTCGGGTTGCCGGGGGGCGAGCGGCTGCTGCCCAAGCCGCCCTCGAACCGCGCCGCCATGCTCGACGCGATCAGTCGCAAGGTGCTCGGCAGGTCGCCGACCGGCCGCGAGCGCACCGCCCTGAACCAGCTGCTCGCCGGAACCCACCTGCCGACCTCGTTCGGCGACCAGAAGTGGGCCCGGACCTCGACCGGTGCGCTCGCGGCGATCGTGCTGATGACCTCGCCGGATTTCCTGAGCCGATGAGAGGCGCGCGATGACGACCAGCGACACCGGCAACGACACCGGCAACGACACTGCCGGCGGCACCGCCGCGTGCGGGTGCGAGGAGCACCGGGCCTCGATCGTGAGCCGGCGACGGCTGTTCGAGCTGTCCGCCATCGCGGGTCTGGTCACGGCGACCACGCTGCACGATGCCCGGGTGGCCTTCGCGGCCTCTCCCTCGCCCACCCCCGGCGGTTCGGGCTCGCCGTCCGCCACGCCCACGCCGTCCGGTTCGCCGTCTGCGTCCGTGTCGCCGTCGATGTCGGCCTCGCCGATGCCCTCGACGTCGCCCCGCCCGAGCGCCACGCCGTCCGGTGGCGCGAGCGCCGTGGCGACCACCGGAGACGCCGACGTCCTGGTCGTGATCAGCCTGCGCGGCGGGTTCGACGGGCTGTCCGCCGTCGTGCCCGTGGGGGACGCCGGCTACGCCAGGGCCCGCCCCTCGATCGCGCTTGCGGCCTCGACCCTGAAGAAGGTGGACTCCGTCTTCGGGCTGGCCCCGGGGCTGGAGGCGCTCTATCCCCACTGGGACGCGGGACAGTTGGCCGCGATCCACGCCGTGGGACAGACCGCCCCGACCCGCTCGCACTTCGAGGCGATGGCGGAGATGGAGCGGGCCGCTCCCGGGTCGGGCCTGCGCACCGGTTGGATCGACCGCAGCATCGGTCTGCTGTCGAACGCCGGCGCCTTCGCCGGCGCCCAGGTCGGCAACACCACGATGCCGGCCTCGCTCTACGGCGAGCACAGCAAGTTCGCCGTCGACAACCTCAAGGACATCAAGATCGGCGTGGACGAGAAGACCGTCCCCTACGCGGCGTGGAAGAAGGCCCTCACCACGCTGCACTCCGGCGCTCGGCCGACGGTCAGCCGGCCCACGGCGGAGGCGGTGGCGGCGGTGGGCAGGCTGCGGGCGTTGCCGCAGTCGGCGGGGGCCCGGGACGCGGGTTATCCCGACGGCCAGCTCGGCAACGCCCTGCACGACGTCGCCCGGCTCATCAAGGCCGACCTCGGGATGCGCTTCGCCACGGTGGACTTCGGCAACTGGGACATGCACCAGAACCTCGGCGGGCCGACCGGTGGCTGGATGTTCAACCAGCTCACCGAGCTGTCCCGGGCGATGGCCGCCTTCGCCGGGGAACTCGGACCGGACCTGGGCCGGGTGACCGTGGTGACGCTCAGCGAGTTCGGTCGCCGCGTGGCGCAGAACGGATCGAACGGCCTCGACCACGGCCACGGCAACGCCGTCCTGGTTCTGGGCGGTGGCATCGCCGGCGGCAGGGTCTACGGGTCCTGGCCCACGCTGGCGCCCTCGGCCCTGGACTCCGGCGACCTCGCCGGGCGCACCGACTACCGCTCGGTGATGTCGGAGATCCTCACCCGCCGCTGCGGCCTGTCGGGGCTCGGTCAGGTCTTCCCGGGGTTCAAGGCCGCGACGCTGGGCTTCACCAAACCCCGGTAGGCCCCCGGCCGCAACCGTCCTGGCAGACTCCGGTCATGCTCGACGCGCACGCCCACCCCGACCCCGTCGACTGGAACCTGGACGACGACGAGTTGCGCCGCGCGGGGTCGGTGAAGTGGACCCTGCCCGGGCCCGGAGTGCTGCCCGCCTGGGTGGCCGAGATGGACGTCCGGCCCTCGCGTGCCGTCCTGGACGCCGTGCGAGGGGCCGTCGAGCGGGGCGGCTTCGGCTACCCGGCCACCGACCGCGACAACGGCCTGCCCGAGGCGACGGCGCAGTTCGTGGAACGCCGGTTCGGGCTGGCGGTGGAACCCCGCCGGGTCCTCGGCTGTGGCGACGTGATGGCCGGCGTCCGGTTGGTGCTCGAGGTGCTCTGCGAACCGGCCCCGGTGGTGGTTCCCACCCCCGCCTATCCCCCGTTCCTGGACGTCCCCGGCGTCACCGGCCGCCCGGTAGTGACCGTGCCGTGCCGGGGCCGCGAACTGGACGTCGAGGCCATCGGGGCCGCGCTGGCGGACGGTGCGCGCACGGTGCTGCTCGCGACACCGCACAACCCGCTGGGCCGGGCGTTCACGGCGGCCGAACTGGCGGCGCTGCGCGACGTGGTCTCGCGGCACGGCGCCCGGGTGATCAGCGACGAGATCCACGCCCCGCTGGTGCTGGACGGCGTCCGGCACGTGCCGTACGCGGCCGTCGAGGGAACGGCCGACCATGTCACCACGGTGCTCGCGGCGTCCAAGGCCTGGAACATCCCGGGGCTGAAGTGCGCCCAGATCATCACCGCCAACCGGGACGACGAGCGCGCGCTGGCGGGGGTCCCGCTCGTGATGAACCACGGCGCCTCCCCGCTGGGCATCGTGGCGACCGTCGCCGCCTACACCGAGGGCGAGCCGTGGCTGGACGCCGTCCGCCGCGACCTGGCGGACCGCCGCGACCAGTTCGGCGACCTGCTGGCCGGCCACCTGCCGCAGGTGGCCTGGACACCGATGGAGGCCACGTACCTGGCCTGGGTGGACGCCACGGCGACCGGGTCGCCCGATCCGGCGCGGACGGCCCTGGAGGCCGGCTCGGTGATGGTGCACCCGGGCCGGCTCTTCGGAGCGGGCCACGAGCGCTGGGCACGGATCAACCTGGCGACCTCGCCCGAGCGGCTCGAGCGCATCGTGCTCGCCCTGGCCGATGCCTGGCAGTCATGATCCTCATCCGTTCGGGGGTTTCGCCCCCCACGGGCTCAGGCCCGGGCCGGACACGGCCGAGGTACGGCTCATGTCGTCCACCCCCGCGCCGCACGCAGATTCCCGGACCTTCCGACTCCCTCGGTCGAGCACCCTGCGCAGCCCGCGGCCCGTGCCCACGGCCACCAGTCCGCGCCATGCCGTCGGCCTGATCGGCGACGCCGGACCCGCCGCCGACGAGGACCTGGCGGGCGGCCGCGCCCGGATCGGGCACAGCGTGCACGATTACGCCCGTCGGATGGCGTTCCTCACCGAACTGGACAGCGCCACGTGGCTGGCCCGGTACAGCGCCGCCGAGCGGCTGGGCGATCCGGACGCCGTGACCTCGGTGGCGGGCTACGCCGCCTGGCTGCGCCGCATCTCCGCGGCCTGGAGCGCCGTGGCCGTCCCCACCGCCCAGCAGGCGGCCCCGATGTGGCCGTTCGCCTCGATGCCGGCCTCCTTCCTGGACATCGGGCCGCAACTCGAGACCGATCTGCTGGAGCTCGCGCTGTGCAGCGGCGGGCCGCACGGTCACGCCGCCACCCGGCCGGTCCCGCTCGCGGGCCGGGTCGAACGCGCCGAACTGGACGTCGCCTACGTCGCCGGGGCGGCCTACGTGGCGGCCGCCACGGGTCAGGAGGCGGCCGTGCTGGCCGCCGACGCGGACCACCTGTCGGAGATCTCCGGGCGTCCGCTGCCCCGCCACTACCTGCAGCACAGCCTTCGGGCGGCCTCGGTGCGCAGCCGGTTGCGACGCGAACTGGCCGACTGGGCCGACGCCGCCGGGCCGCAGGCCGCCGAGCGGGCCATCCTCACCGCCCGGCTGCTGCTGGAGGACCTGGCGGCCGCCCTCGCGAACGGCTCCCGCCCCGGCGGGTGGTAGCCGTCGCTACGTCGTGACCGGCTCGAGGGTGAGCGACTCGAGGCCGTGCGCCGCGCGGATCACCTCGACGATCCGGGCCATGGCGTGGGTGAGGCTGTAGTCCTTCGGGGTGAAGACCGCCGCGACCCCCTGGGCGAGCAGGGCCCTGCCGTCCACGTCCGGGATGATGCCGCCGACCACCAGCGGGACGTCGTCCAGCCCGGCCTCCCGCATTCCCTGCAGCACCTCGGGTACCAGTTCCATGTGCGAGCCCGACAGCACCGACAGCCCGACGCACTGCACGTCCTCGGCCACGGCGGCCGCCACGATCTGCGCCGGGGTGAGCCGGATCCCCTGGTAGACCACCTCGAAGCCGGCGTCCCGGGCGCGCACCGCGACCTGCTCGGCTCCGTTGGAGTGCCCGTCGAGCCCGGGCTTGCCGACCAGCAGCCGCAGCCGGCCGCCCAGTTCCTCGCCGGTGCGGGCCACGGCGTCGCGGACGGCGGTCAGCTCGGCGTCCGCCTCGCTCACCCCGATGCTTCCACCGACGCCGGTCGGTGCCCGGTACTCCCCGAACACCTCCCGCAGCGCCCCGGCCCACTCCCCCGTGGTGACGCCGGCCCGGGCACACTCCAGGCTGGCCGGCATCAGGTTGGCCGCGCCCTCGGCGTCCGTCTTCAGCCGAGCGATCGCCGCCTCGACCGCGGCCCGGCCCTGCGGCGTGGCGTCGCGCTCGGCCCGCCAAGCTCGCACCGCCTGGACCGCGGCGGACTCGACCGCGGGATCGACCGTCTGGATGGCCGCATCCAGGTCGGCGATCAGCGGGTTCGGCTCGGTGGTGGTGAACGCGTTGACCCCCACGACGGTGTCGGCGCCGCTCTCGATCCGCTGCCGCCGCGCGGAATGCGAGGCGACCAGTGCCGACTTCAGGTAGCCGCTCTCGACGGCGGCCACGGCCCCGCCCAACTCGGCGATCCGGTCCATCTCCTCACGGGCGCCGGCGATGATCTCGGCGACCTTGGCCTCGATCACGGGCGAGCCGTCGAACAGGTCCTCGTACTCGAGCAGATCCGACTCCAGGGCGAGCACCTGCTGGATCCGCAGCGACCACTGCTGGTCCCACGGCCTGGGCAGGCCGAGCGCCTCGTTCCAGGCGGGCAGTTGGACGGCGCGCGCCCGGGCCCTCTTGCTCAGCGTCACCGCGAGCATCTCCAGCACGATCCGCTGGACGTTGTTCTCCGGCTGGGCCTCGGTCAACCCGAGCGAGTTCACCTGCACCCCGTAGCGGAACCGGCGCAGCTTGGGGTCGGCGACGCCGTAGCGGTCCCGGGTGATCTCGTCCCACAGCTCGACGAAGACACGCATCTTGCACATCTCCTCGACGAACCGCACACCCGCGTTGACGAAGAAGGAGATCCGCTGGACGACGTCCCCGAACTCCTCGGGCGGGACCTGCCCGCCGTCACGCACGGCGTCCAGGACGGCGATCGCCGTGGACAGCGCGAAGGCGACCTCCTGCACCGGGGTCGCCCCGGCCTCCTGCAGGTGGTAGCTGCAGATGTTGGTGGGGTTCCACTGCGGCAGCGCGGTGACGGTGTAGGCGATCATGTCGGTGGTCAGCCGCATGCTGGGCCCGGGCGGGAAGACGTAGGTGCCCCGGGACAGGTACTCCTTGATGATGTCGTTCTGGGTGGTGCCGGCCAGCCGGGACGGCACCTCGTCGTCGCCCGCCTGTTCTTCGGCGACCACCTGGTAGAGCGCCAGCAGCCACATCGCGGTGGCGTTGATGGTCATCGACGTGTTCATCTGCGCCAGCGGGATGCCGTCGAACAACGCCCGCATGCCGCCGACGTGCGCGATCGGCACGCCGACCTTGCCCACCTCGCCCCGGGCGAGCTCGTGGTCGGGGTCGTAGCCGGTCTGGGTCGGCAGGTCGAAGGCCACGCTCAGCCCGGTCTGGCCCTTGGACAGGTTGCGTCGGTAGAGCGCGTTCGACTCGGCCGGGCTGGAGTGCCCGGCGTAGGTCCGCATCACCCACGGACGGTCCCGCTTGCGTTCGCGTTCGGCCACCATGACCGGAGGCTATCCGTGGGCGGGGCCCGCGCCCACCGCCCAACTGGTGAGACGTCTCACCCGCATCCGGCCAGACGGCCGCGATCCGGGCGGTGGTGGTTCGGGCGGTGGGGATTCAGGCGGCGGCGGACGACCGGACGGCGAGCAGCCGACCCACCCGGGTCGAGCGCAGCAGCCGCAGCTGCCGGGGCGACACGTCCACGAGCACCAGCCGCCGTTCGCCGCGACGGGCCCGGCTGTGGGCCCCGACGAGCACTCCCATGCCCACGGCGTCCCAGATCTGCAGCTGGCTGACCCGCACCAGCAACTCGCCGTCGCCCTGGTCCAGAGCGCTGCGCAGGACGGCCCGCGCGATGGGCGCGGTCCGGCTGTCCAGCCGCCCGCTGAGCTCGAGCCGCGCCCCGTGCACCTCGACGTCGATCTGCAGACCCTGCATGTGCCAACGATTCCCCACCCGGCGCGCGGCCGCGCCACCCGCACTTCCCGTCCTCGTCACCCGGAGTATCCGAGCTCTGACACAAGGGTACGGCACCGCGCCGTCCCCGAGGATTGCGTGAGGCTCGCGGCCGTGGTCACTGGCGCCCCTCGCGACCGCTCGCGGACACTGTCGGCATGTCGTGGGCCGGCGACTCCTCCGTGTTCGAGCCGGTGGCGGCCGTCGTCTGTCTGGGCGTCCTGATGCTCCTGCTGCGGTGGGCGTTCGGCGGCCCGTCCCGCTCGCTCGTCGCGCGCCGAGCGCGCATCGGGGACGCCCACGAGTACGGCCTGCTGGTCCCGGTCCTGACCCCGGCCACCCCGGCGGAGGCCGAGACGGCGCGCCGGCGGCTGGCCGGAGCCGGGGTCACGGCCACGGTGGTGGCGACCACCGGCGGGCAGCGGGTCATGGTCTTCCCCGAGGACCTCGACCGCGCCCGCCGGGCCCTCGACGGACCGACGGGCCCCGCGGCCTGAGTGCCCGGCGGCGGCGGCGCTGCGTAGGCTGGCGCCCATGGTGAACCTGACCCGCATCTACACCCGGACCGGGGACGACGGCACCACCGCCCTCGGGGACATGTCGCGGACCAGCAAGAACGATCCGCGCCTGGTCGCCAAAGCCGGGCGTCGCCTGGCGCTGCACCGTGAACCAGCCCCGCGCGGGGAGGCCCGC
>CAYYCE010000046.1:0-2042 GCA_964469635.1 uncultured Kineosporiaceae bacterium | reverse complement strand
AGGATTCAGAACGACCTGTTCGACGTGGGTGCGGATCTGTGCACCCCGCGGGTCACCGAGCCGAGCGGGCCGCAGCTGAGGGTTCTCGACGAGTACGTCACCGATCTCGAGAACGCCTGCGACCACTACAACGCCTCGTTGACCGCGGTGCGCTCGTTCATCCTGCCCGGGGGCACCGTGGCGGCCGCGCACCTGCATGTGGCGCGCACCGTCTGCCGGCGTGCGGAACGGTCGGTGTGGGCGGCGATCTCGACCCACGGAACCCAGACGGACGGCGGCGTGAACCCGCTGACGGCCACCTACCTGAACCGGTTGAGCGACCTGTTGTTCATCCTGTCCCGGTTCGCGAACCTGGGCCGGGGCGGCGACGTGCTGTGGCAGCCGGGCGGTGGCCGGGGGAGGCCGCCGAGCCGCTGACCGGGCTCAGGCGACGATGTTGGAGTTCTCGCCGGGCGGGGCCGATTCGAGCCAGGTCGCCAGGCCGGTGTAGGCCATCTCGCTCATGGCCAGTTCGAGGGTGTGCGTGTCGTAGGAGCACACCACGAGCACCCAGTCGGCATTGAGCACGGAGACGTCGACCGAGTCCGGCCGACGATGATCGAGGATCGTCAGCCGCCTCCTGACCAGCGAGCGAGCGGGCCGCATGGTGATGGCGAACAGCCGGAACCACTCCAGCCGGTCGTGTTGGAACCGGGCCAGGCCGAAGGACCAGCCGCTGCCGTGGCCGCGGGGGCGCAGGGAGCAGTCGAAGGTTCCGATGCCACGGCTCAGGAGTTCACGGCGCAGCAGGACGGCGCCGACCAGGGCCACCAGCAGCAGGATGAGTGCGAGCACGACGACGGCTGGACCGGCGAAACCGCCCATGCCGCCCCCTTCGTCTACCCGTGGGCCGCGGGGGCGGCGGCGAGATCCGCCCGGTCCGCGACGATCATGACGCGGTCGTGCTCGACGGACAGGAAACCGTTGCCGCAGTGGGCCGTGATGTCCTCACCCGCCGCGGACCGGATGGTGACCTCCGCCGGCGCCAGGACGGCCAGCAGTGGTGCGTGTCCCGGCAGCACCCCGAGGTCACCCTCGATGGTGCGGGCGATGACCATGCTCGCCTCGCCGCTCCACACCTTGTGGTCGGCGGCCACGACCTCGACCTGCAGACTCACCTGTACCTCCGGACCGATATCAACCCTTGTTCAGGGTAACGAGATGGACGGCGCGAGGCCTCCCCGGCCACGGTCAACGGTGGCAGGGGAGAGCCGGGCGGCATGCAGACGGCGATCGAGATCAGCTCTCGAGCTGCTTCTTGATCTGGGCGGCCTTGCGCTCGACGTCGTCGAGGCCGCCGCACATGAAGAAGGCCTGCTCGGGAACGCCGTCGTACTCGCCGTCGGCGATCTTGGTGAACGCCTCGATGGTGTCGGCCAGCGTCACGAACGAGCCATCGAGACCGGTGAAGGTCTTGGCGACGAAGGTGTTCTGCGACAGGAAGCGCTCGATCCGGCGGGCCCGGTTGACGATCGTCCGGTCCTCCTCGGACAACTCCTCGACACCGAGGATGGCGATGATGTCCTGCAGCTCCTTGTTGCGCTGCAGGATCTGCTTGACGCGCACCGCGGTGTTGTAGTGGTCGGCCGAGATGTAGCGCGGGTCGAGGATCCGCGACGTGGAGGTCAGCGGGTCCACGGCCGGGTAGATACCCAGCGAGGCCACCGTCCGGCTGAGCTCGGTGGTGGCGTCCAGGTGGGCGAAGGTGGTCGCCGGGGCCGGGTCGGTGTAGTCGTCGGCGGGCACGTACACGGCCTGCATCGAGGTGATCGAGTGACCGCGGGTCGAGGTGATCCGCTCCTGCAGCACGCCCATCTCGTCGGCCAGCGTCGGCTGATAACCCACCGCCGAGGGCATGCGGCCCAACAGCGTGGAGACCTCGGAGCCCGCCTGAGTGAACCGGAAGATGTTGTCGATGAACAGCAGCACGTCCTGCTTCTGGACGTCGCGGAAGTACTCCGCCATCGTCAGCGCGGACAGCGCGACCCGCAGGCGGGTGCCCG
>CAYYCE010000045.1:10370-11976 GCA_964469635.1 uncultured Kineosporiaceae bacterium | reverse complement strand
GGGCCGTTCGCGGTGAAGGACTCGGTGGCCGATTTCGACGAGGACGCCCTGGGCTCCGATGGGGGCGGGCAGAACACCGAGGACCTCTACCGCCTGGCCGAGCAGCGGCTGGCCCAGGCGGGCGCCCGCACCGGAGACCTCGACCAGCGGGCCCGGACCAGCACCAGGGCCATGCTGACCTCGCTGCTGACGTCGCTGGGTTTCACCGACATCACCGTGACGTTCGCCGACGAGGGTTGAGCGCCGACCGGGTTTCCGCGGATGGTCGCGAAGGCGGTCAACCCGCGGCGTTGTTGCCCCACTTGAGGTGGGGGAAGACGGCGGCCGCATTGGGGTTGGCGCCGGCACCGTAGATCGTGAACCCGGGGTCGCCGCCGTGCTCGACGTTGAAGTAGGCCGAGTAGAGCACCTTGCCCGCCGCCGCGGCCGGGATCCGCTGGCCGATCTGCCAGGTGGCGTGATTGGCGTGCTTGTTCATCCAGGTGTTCACGGCCTTGACCCACGCCGCCGAGTCCTGCCCGCCCTGGCTGGAGGGCTTCAGGCCCCACTCCGGGAAGCCGAGGGGCTTGCCGTGCTTGGCGGCGAACTGGCGCCAGGACTCCGGTCCCTGCGGGTTGCCGTTCGAGTCGCGGTCGTCGGCCGCCTCGTTCCAGCCCGCGACGCTGCCGTTGGCCTGGTCGGCGTAGTCGTTGTAGTAGTCCGGCGCGACCACGTCGACGACGTCGTCCCCGGGGTACCAGTAGTCGATCGGCAGGCCCGTGTGGTCGCCGTAGTTGGGCGAGAAGACGATGTAGACCTCGGGCAGCGCCTCGCGCAGGATCTTGGCGTACCGGGCGAAGGCCTTCTTGTAGTCGGCCGAGTTGGCCCGGGTGACGACCCAGTTCGCGTACCAGTCGCCGTTCATCTCGTGGAACGGGCGGACGAAGGTCGGCCCCTTGGCGCCCTCGCGGTTCTGGGCGATGACCCTGGCGGCCGCGCGCCACCGGTCGTCGTAGGCTCCGTTCGCGGCGGCGGCGTAGTTCTCGCCGCTGCCCAGCACGGTGCCGCCGACGGCGATGTCCACGGCCTTGTCCCAGTTGCGGTACTCCGAGGTCAGCGACGGGATCGTGCGCTGCACCTCGTCGGAGGTGTCGGCCCAGAACGCGGCGAGGGTGACGGGCTGGTCGAGCCACTGCGACAGCTTGCCGTCGGCCACACCGACCCCGGAGGCGCCGCCGTACCAGCCGCCCATCGTGCGGCCGTCGAGCACGACCCCCGGCCGGGTGCCGGCGGCGGCCACGGTGGCGGAGCGCCTGGTATCCGCCGCCGTGGCCGACTTGGTGGACGGTGAGGCGGAGGCGGACGAGGACCCGGAGGAGGCGCTCAGCGGCGCCGTGATCGACTGCGGCGACCGCTGCGGGAGATCGTCGTCCAGCGACGGGGCAAGGGCGGCGTTCTGCTGCTCCACCGTCACCGCCCGCTCGGAGAACGGCGGGAAAGGCAGGCCGTCAGCGGCCACCGCGGCCACGCCGACCGCCAGGACGGCCACGGCGCTCGCGGACAGACCGCGCACCCGTCGGGTGCGGCGCCGGCTCGCCCGGCGGTCACGGACGGCGGCCCGGGACGG
>CAYYCE010000045.1:8212-10360 GCA_964469635.1 uncultured Kineosporiaceae bacterium | reverse complement strand
GTGCGGTGTCGATCTCGAGTTCGACGGGGACGGCGGCGTGGCGGCGGCGGTCCTTGGCGTGACGGGTGCGGTGCTGGTCGTCGTGGTCGGCGGAACCGCGGCGCCGCCCGTGCGGAAGCTCCTGCCGTGAGGGTCGCTCCTGGGGTGCGGGGCGGTCCTGGGGTGCGGAGCCGGCCAGGCGTCGGGACCGGCGCGGGGACTGAGCGGTGCGGTCGCCACGGGGACGCTCGGCGACCGCTCCTGGGACGTGATCGGTCAGTTCGATGACGTGATGGGGCTGCCCCCCCTGATGCCGCGGACTCACGAGAAGAACCTCTCTCGGGGGACGGCCGGGCAACGTCAGGGGTTCGTTAACACTTCGCAACTGTGAGCCAGCTGACATCGCCTTCCGTGAACGAGGTCCCACCCTTCCCCCACCAGACATGCGGCCGCGCCGTCCTCCGTTCCGGTCCCCGGCATCCCGTACCGGGATGATCGCTCTTTGTGTCCAGCACCTTACCCAATGTCAGCGCTTGGTCGGACAACCCCGGCGCATCCGATGCCCGCACAGCGGGGCATCGGGGCATGAGAGGGGCATCGTCGCGTGTCGGGTGCGGGAACGGACACGGTACGACCCCCGGTCGCCGCGCCGGTCAGGGTGCCGGCTCTTCGGGGTCCAGCCGCAGCGCCCGCCGTGGACAGGCCCGCACGGCGGCCTCGGCCCGGCGGCGGGACCGGTCCGGAACCGGTTCCCGCGGCACCGTCGGGAAGCCCCAACGATCCAGGTGGATCAGCCCGGCGGCCAGGTGCGCGCACATCCCGACGCCGTCGCAGGCGGTGCGGTCGACGGCCAGCCGCGTCGCCGTCCGGATCTCCTCGCTCCGGGTCACCGTGCCACCCCCGGCAGGCTCGCGGCGCCGCCACCGGTCAGGCAGCGGCCGCGGACGCGGTGGGCGGCCAGGTCCTCGGCGAACACCTGAAGGGCCGAGGAGATCAGCGACACCGCACCGTCCGGAAGCGCGCAGGCGCCGCGCCCCTCGACGTCCGGCAGCAGCGACAGTAGGTCGTCCAGGGCGGCGGTGAACCGGCGGCCGCCGGCGACCAGCGCCCGCATCCGGTCCGCAAGTGCCGGTAGGCCGAAACGGCATGGGCCGCACTGCCCGGCGCCCTGTTCCGCCAGGTAGGCAGCGAGGTTCGCGGTGGTGGCCAGGCCACAGGTCGTCGCGCCGATGGGGATCACGACACCGGCGCCGAGCGAGATCCCCCGAAGCCTCGTGATCGCAGGTTCGCAGGGCAGCCGCGCCAGCACCGACCACGGCACCCAGGTTCCGGCGTAGCCTCCGAGCAGCACGGCCGGCGGCGCCTGCCGGAACCCAAGGCGGACGAACACCTCCTCGAGGGTCTCCCCGGTCCTGGTCTCGATCACCGCGCGGTAGGCGCCGACGACGGTGAGCAACGAGCCGTGCGGGTAGCCCTCGACCCCGGTCCGGGCCGCCAACCCCACCCGGGCCAGGGTCTCCACGTTGTGCACCGCGGTGGGGCGGCCCTCGAACCCGGCACGGGCGGCCGGAACGCCCCGGTCCGTCGGCAGCACACGGCCCCCGGCGAGCCCGGCGAGCAGGGCAGAGGCCTCCCCCGCCAGATATCGCGCAGGACCCACGGCGATTCTGACCGGCGGGTCGGTCGGGTACTCATGTCGCCGCTCGTGCAGCGCCTCGCGCAGCGAGGTCAGCGTCGCCGCCTCGCCCTCGGGCAGCCAGATGATCGTGGTGTCGGCGCCCAGTTCCCGGGCGCACAGCGACAGCCCGTCCAGCACCAGGTGGGGTGAGGACTGCAGCAGCACGGCGTCCTTGGCACCGGCCGGTTCCGACTCGGCGGCATTGACCACGACGGCCGCGTCCCCACACGCGGCACGGACCGCTCGCCACGTGGCGGCGACGGGGTGGTGGGTGCCGCCACGCCCGGTGAGCTCCAGCCGGGCCACGAGATCGACGAGTGCACCGCGTTCCGGGTGCGGCAGCGGGCCGTAGCGGTCGAGGTGCGAGGTCAGGTCGCGCTCCCGGTCCTCGCCCAGGTCGACGGCGCCGCGCAGGGGGACGGCGATCCCGCCGGTCAGGCCCAGGTCCAGGCGTCGTCCCGGATCGACCGGGGCGGCGCCCGAGCGGTAGA
>CAYYCE010000045.1:0-8202 GCA_964469635.1 uncultured Kineosporiaceae bacterium | reverse complement strand
TCGATCTGCCTGGACGACGTCATTCCGCCACCCATCGGACGGTGCCCTCCCGGCCCGGCCGTGTCGTGGTGTCCCCGGAACCGGACCGCAGCGGCGGGTGCAGGTGGCGGTTCGCGACCTTGGCCACGACCGGCGCCGCTGACAGCAGGTAGAACCACTGCAACCCCGGGCTGTCGCTCCCGGCCAGGACGGCGTGCGTCCAGGCGAGCGCCAGGACCACCGCGGCGAACCGATGGACGATCGCCCAGTGGGCTCCCAGCCGCCCGGCCGCCAGGGCCGTCACTGCGGCCAACAGGGCCGATTCGGCGGCCAGCACGCCCAGCGCCACCGGGACCGGCCGGTACTCGCCGGCGAGCGGCACCAGGGCGCCCCGCCATCCCACCCCGTCCCGGCCGCCGGCGGCCATGGCCGCGGCGTGCCCCGCCGTGAACACCACCACGAACACGGCGAGGGCGAGGTGCAGCCGGATCCGCCCGACGCGCCCGGTCAGGCTTCGGCGTCCGCGGCGCGGATCGGCCAGGTCCACCCCCACCACGACCAGAGCGAGCATGCTCAGGTAGGCGGTCAGGCCGGCGGCGCGACCCATCAGCCACAGCGAGTCGGTCCGGTCGGAGAGCTGTTGCACGGTCCAGCCGACGGCCATCGCCGAGACCCCGGCCGCGGCGGTCACCACGGAGAGGAGCAGGATCCGGCGCCGGGCGAGGATCATCGCGATCCGCCGGTGGGGGACCGGAGCGTGCTCGACGGTGTGGGGGTCGCCGGTGTCGTAGGGTCGGGATCGGCGCTCGTGTCGGGGTTCGGCGTCGGGCCGGTGAGCTCGTCCGTCAGAGTCGTGAGCCTGCTCCGCAGCTCGGCGAGCTCTTCGTCGTCCTCCTGAAGCTGACGGGACAACAGCTCGAGCTGGGCCAGTCGCGCCTCGTCCAGGTTCCGGCCGATGGTCGCCTGGCGCTCGGACTGCGGGGAGTTCGGCCCGGTGTGCAGGCTGTAGAGACCCGCGGCGGCGAAGAGCGCCGCCGCGATCGGGGAGATCGCCACCACGCGGATCCAGGTGCGCGTCTCCGTCATCGGACCAGCTCCCTGCGCCGCCCGCCTCGGGGGAACGCGGTGGCCGGCGCGGGGTTCCGGGCCTCGGCCACGCGACGTTCCGCCCGGTCGAGTTCGGCCTCGAGGGCGGCGAGCCGCTCCCGGGTGCGCCGGTGCCGCTCGAGCAGCACGCGGTGGAAGACCGCCACGGCGGCCGCGGTCCGGTCGCCGTCCGCGCCGTCCGCCGCGGTCCCCGCGTCCAGGACCGCCCTGAGGCTCACGGCCGGTTGGTCCCGGACAGATCCGAGTCCGCCCTCGGCGCCGACCGTCATCACGGCACCGCCCAGCGCCGTCGCCGCGGCCAGGAGCACCACCACGGCGCGACGGGTCCGCTTCGGTCGGCCGATGCCCAGGACTGTCATTCCGGCGAGGTCTCCTGCTCGGGGGGTTCTGATCAGGTGTCGGCAGTCGAGGCCGCCGAGGTGAGTGGGTTCGGGTGTTCGGGGGAGGCTCCCTCTCGGCTCCGAACCGGTCACGGTGGCGAACTCAGGGGTGCCTCAGGGCCGAATCAGGGACGGCACCGGATCCGCCGGACGCGGCAGCGGCGGACAGTGGAGACATGACCACGAACTCTTCCCACGAGGACCTCACCACCCCGGCGACCGCGAGCACGCCGCCACAAGCGGAGCCCACCTGGGGTACTGCACCCGCCGGCGGCACCGTTCCCGAACCGGGTGGACACGAGGGGCCCCGCGCCGGGGGGCCGGTTCAGCCGGGTCCCGGGGCCGGGTTCTTCTCCGCCGTCCGCCGGCTCGGCATCGTGCGCAGCGATCGGGGCCGGGTCGTCGCCGGAGTCTGCGGGGGCCTGGCCCGCCGCTGGGGCATGAACCCGCTGCTGGTGCGACTGGCGTTCGTGCTGCTCGGCCTGGTCTTCGGCGCCGGGCTGTTCGTCTATGGCGTGCTGTGGCTGTTGCTGCCGCATCCGGACGGCCGGATCCACGTCGAGCAGGCGCTGCGGGGCGTGTTCACGGCCGGGTTCTTCGGAGGCCTGGTCGCCGTGCTCGCCGGGTGGCCCTTCGACGGCTTCGGCGCCCACGACCACGGCGGCGCCTGGGTTCCGGTGCTGGTGGTGGCCGTGATCGTCTGGTGGCTGGCCAGCCGCAACCGCGACCGCTCCTTCCGCATCTGATCGCCGCACCTCCCATCCCCCGACCTCCCATCCCCGACTTCCGACTTCGACCCACCGAGCACAACGTCACGCCGTGCCCGCCAGACGGGCACGGCGTGACGTTGTGCTCACGTGGGCGGGGAGCTCAGGTGAACGGCGTGGGATCCCCGCCGCCGACGCGCAGTACCTGCGGCGTGCCGTCCGAGTAGTCGATCACCGTGGTCGGTTCGGTGCCGCACTCCCCGGAGTCGAGCACGGCGTCCACCTGGTGGTCCAACGCCTCCTTGACCAGCCAGCCGTCGGTCAGCGGTTCCTCACCGGGCAGCAGCAGGCTGGAGGTCAGCATCGGTTCGCCGAGCTCGGCCAGCAGCGCCAGTGCGACCCGGTGATCGGGGATCCGTACCCCCACCGTCCGCTTGCGGGGGTGCAGCAGCCGGCGGGGCACCTCCCTGGTCGCGGGCAGGATGAAGGTGAAGCCGCCCGGGGTGACCGCCTTGATCGCCCGGAAGACGTGGTTGTCGATCTGCACCAGATGCCCGAGCTGGGCGAAGTCACTGCACAGCAGCGTGAAATGGTGCCGGTCGTCGAGATGGCGGATCCGCTGGATCCGCTGCTTGCCCTCGGCGTTTCCGAGTGAGCAGCCGAGCGCGAACACCGAATCGGTGGGGTAGGCGATCAGTCCTCCGTCCCGCACGATCTGCACGGCCTGGGCGATCACTCGTGGCTGCGGATCGTGCGGATGCACGTCGAAATAGCGCGCCATTCTCCGACCCTAGACCTCCCCGGTCTCCGACCCCAGACCTCCCCGGGGCGGCGTCCCCGGCCCTCCGGCGGGGGCATGTCAGCGGGCGCCGCGTGACCCGCGCCTCCCCTGCCCGGACCTACCCGGCCTTGTGCCGGGCAGGCAGGTGCGATGGGGTGGTGCGATGCGAATCCTGATTCTCGGCGGAACCGCGTGGCTCGGCGGTGAGGTGGTGCGAACGGCGCTGGCGGCAGGTCACGAGGTGACCTGCCTGGCCCGGGGAGAGTCGGGGCCGATGCCGGACGGCGTCCACGCGGTGTTGGCCGACCGGGGCGAGGACGACGCCCTGGAGGGTGTGCGCCGCCAGGATTGGGACCTGGCCGTCGATCTCGCGTGGCACCCGGGTCAGGTGCGGCGGGCCGTCCGGGACCTGGCGGACCGGTGCCGGCACTACGTCTTCGTCTCTTCCGGAAACGTCTACGCCGACCACTCCACCCCCGGCGCCGACGAGACAGCCGACCTGCTGCCGCCGCTGGAGGCCGACGCCCTGCGGTCGATCCACGACTACGGGCCGGCCAAGGTCGCCTCGGAGCGGTACGTCCTCCAGGGCTTCGGCGAGGACCGGTCCATGCTCGTGCGCTCCGGTCTGATCGGCGGCCCCGGCGACGAGTCGGACCGCAGCGGCTACTGGCCGATGCGATTCGCCCACCCGGCCACCCCCGACGGTGCGGTGCTCGTCCCCGAGACCGAGGGCCGCACCTGCCAATTGATCGACGTCCGCGACCTGGCCTCGTGGCTGGTCATCGGAGGGCTGACCGGAACCTCGGGCGCCTACGACGCGGTGGGGGAGACCTGGTCGCTGGCCGACCACCTCGCGGAGGCCCGGAAGGTGGCCGGTCACACCGGCCCCCTGGTGACCGCCTCCGACGCCTGGCTCGTCGAGCACGACGTGGCCGAGTGGATGGGCGCCAAGTCTCTGCCGCTGTGGCTGCTGGACCCGCAGTGGCTGGCCTTCACCAACCGCTCGGGGGCCAAGGCGCGGGCCGCGGGTCTGATTGCGCGGCCGCTGGCGCACACCCTCGCGGACGTCCTGGCCTGGGAGGAGGCCCAGGACATCGACCGGCAGCGGGGTGCGGGCCTGAGCGCCGCCACCGAGCGCGCGCTGCTCGACGAGTTCCGTGGCGGCACGCCGTTAGCCTGACCGGGTGAGCGTCGTCCAGATCATCACCCCGCGCGAGGTGCCGCTGGGCGGTCTGCGGGCCATGACCGTGCGCCGGACGCTGCCCGCGCGGGAGCGGGCCTTCGTCGGCGCCTGGTGCTTCGCCGACCACTACGGACCGGACGACGTCGCGGCCGGCGGCGGCATGGACGTCGCCCCCCACCCGCACAGCGGACTGGCCACGGTGAGCTGGCTGTTCACCGGGCAGATCGAGCACCGCGACTCCGCCGGGGTGCACGCCATGGTCCACCCCGGCGAACTCAACCTCATGACCTCCGGCGCGGGCATCAGCCACAGCGAGGTCTCCACGCCGGACACGACGGTGCTGCACGGGGTGCAGCTGTGGGTGGTGCTGCCCGCCGAGGCCGCCGACGGCCCCCGCGACTTCCGGCACTTCGCGCCCGAACCCGTCCGCGTGCCCGCGGGCGCCGGTGAGGCCGAGGTGCTCGTCCTCATCGGCGAGCTGGCCGGGTCGACCTCCCCGGTGCGGACGGCGACCGCGCTGCTCGGCGCCCAGGTCACGCTCTCGCCGGGCGCGGTCTGGGACGTCGCGGTCGAACCGGGCTTCGAGCACGCCGTCCTGGTGGACACCGGCCGGGTCGCCCTGGAGGGCGTCGTGATCGGCCGTGGTGAGCTGGGAGTGCTCGACACCGGCCCGGACCGGTTGACGCTGGCCAACCCGGGCCCCGATCCGGCCCGCGCGATGTTGCTCGGTGGCGAGCCGTTCACCGAGGAGGTCGTGATGTGGTGGAACTTCATCGGCCGCAGCCACGAGCAGGTGGAGGCCCTCCGGACCACCTGGCAGGAGGGCGGGGGCCGCGAGCAGGCCGAGCGGTTCGGCGGCGTGGTCGGCTACGCCGGTGAGGTGAGCTGGATCCCCGCTCCGGAGCTGCCGCGGGTCCGGTTGCGCCCGCGCGGACGCCTGGGCCCGACCGGACGCCTGGGTCCGGCCTCCGGATCCGTCAGCGCGGACGGCGGGTCAACCGGACCGCCGCGTCCAGCGCGAGGGTGAACAGGGCGTCGTGGGCGGCGGTGGCGCTCAGCCACCGCCGGTGGTCCCACCGCCCGCCGTGCAGGCTGTCGCCGGCGAACAGCAGCGCGCCGACCCGCACGTCCCGGTAGGCGCCGACGGCGAAGAACGCGGCCGCCTCCATCTCGACGGTGATGCAGCCCTCCGACACCCGGCGCTCCACCCGCCGGCGGGTCTCACGGAACAGGGCGTCGGTGGTCCAGGTTCGGCCCCGGGTGTACGGGACGCCGGCCTGCTCCAGCGCCTCGGCGATCGCGGCCACGGCGTCCGGGTGGGCCTGCACCGTCCGGCTCGGCGGCAGGTAGTGCAGCGAGGTGCCCTCGTCGCGGACGGCGCTGTGCACCACGATCGGGTGGCCGACGTCCAGGCCGTCGACCAGCGCTCCCGCCGCGCCGACCGTGATCACGTCCCGGCAGCCGCGGGCGATCGCCTCCTCCAGGATCAGCACCGCCCCGGGGGCTCCGACGGCTGCGGCGGCGAAGGCGACGCGCTCGCCGTCCACGTCGGTCTCGAACAACGGGCGGCGGCCGTAGTGGCTGCGCAGCCGGTGGTGGACGGTCGCCGAGGCGCCGTGTTCCTCGACGACCTCCGGGAAGAAGCACAGTACGAGCGCGGCCGGCGCCCCGGTGTGCCGGTAGATCGCCGTCGGCTCGAGGACGCCGGGGGAGGCGAGGTCGTTCTCGGTCAGCGGGAGGTCCACGCCGGGAGCCTATGCCGCGGGCGAGACCGCCTGGCCCCCGCTGAACCGGCCCGGGGCAGGTACTCACCGCGGCGGGTGGGGCGCCGTCGATGGCACACTCGGACCATGAGCCCCGATCCCGCGGGCCGTCCGTTGTGGCAGTGGGGAGCCACCGAGGTCGCCGCCGCCACCCGTTCCGGTGAGCTGAGCTGCCGCGAGGTGGCCGGCTCCGTCCTCGACCGGATCGGCGAGGTCAACCCGCGCCTGAACGCGATCACGCTCGACCTGGCCGAGCAGGCCATGACCGACGCCGGTGCCGCGGACGACGCCTTCGCCCGGGGCGTGGAGCCGGGAGTGCTGCACGGCGTCCCGGTCACGATCAAGGACAACATCGACGTCGAGGGTCAGCGCACTCCCAACGGACTGCCCGGACTCGCCGGCCTGATCGCCCCCGCCGACTCGCCGGTCACGGCCAACTGGCGGGCGGCCGGCGCCGTGATCGTCGGACGGACCAACACCCCCGAGGTGTCGATGCGGCCGACCACCGACAACCCGCTGTTCGGGTTGACCCTCAACCCGTGGGACGACGCGACGTCCCCCGGTGGCTCCTCGGGCGGAGCGGGGGCCTCGGTCGCCGCCGGCATGGGGGCACTGGGACACGGCAACGACATCGGCGGCTCGATCCGGATCCCCGCACTGCACTGCGGCGTCCCCGGGGTCAAGCCCACCCAGGGCCGGGTGCCGGCGCACCTGCCCTCGGCCGCGGCCGAGCGCACGACGGTCGCGGCGCTGATGTCGGTGCAGGGCCTGCTGGCCCGGTCGGTGGCGGACGTCCGGGTGGGGCTGGCGGCGATGGCGGCGCGCGACGTCCGCGATCCCTGGTGGGTGCCGGCGCCGTTGACCGGCCCGCCGGTGCCCCGCCGCGCGGCCGTGCTGCGCGAGCTCGACGGCTTCGCCACCGCTCCGGGTGTGCTGGTCGGGATCGATGCGGCCGCAACGGCTCTGGCGAGTTCCGGGTACGAGGTGGTGGACGTCACCGAGGCGGACACCCCCGGTGTCGGGGTGGTCGCCGAACTGGCGTTCCGGCTGCTCATGGCCGACCTCGACCACCAACTCGGTCCGATGCTCGACCGGCTGGGCAGCGAGACCATGCTGACCTATTGGCGGGCCCTGGCCGACCTCGCCGAACCGTACGCGGATCTCGGCGAGCACATCGACGACCTCGCCCGCCGGACCACGCTGCTGCGCTCGTGGCTGCTGTTCCTCGAGCGTCATCCGGTGCTGGTCATGCCCGAACTGCTGGGCGGGCTGCTCGCGGTGGGCGAGGACGTGCGCAGTCCGGCCGACAGCATTCGGGTGTGGCACTCGCTGCGGCCCAGCATCGCGGTGAACCTGCTCGGCCTGCCGGCGGCGCTCGTGCCGACGGGGCTGCACGACGATGGCGTGGCGGTGGTGCCGCACGGCGTCCAGGTGATGGCCTCGAGGTTCCGCGAGGACGTCGCGCTGGCGGCCGCCCAGGCGATCGAGGACGCCGTGGGCCCGTTGGCTCCGAGGCTGTGGGAACGCCCCTGATCCCCGCCCTCCAGCTCCCCAGCTCCCGCGCTATGCGGAACGTGTGGCCGGTGCCGCGATCGGCATGCCCGAGGCGTGGGCGAGTCGCCTAGGATCGCGGAGGTGTCGGCCCGCCTCTCGATCTCGCCGGCCCAACGCCGCGCCCGGCTGGCCCAGCGGCACCGGTTGCTGGCGGCGCGGCGCACGGACGACGTCGCGCACCTCGCCGAGGACGTCCTCGCCCTGCACTCCTCGGACCCGGTCAGCGTGTACCTGTCCGCGATGGCCCGGATGGCCACGCCGTCGCTCCTCGCCGTCGACGCGGCGCTGTATGAGGACCGCACCGTGCTGCGCCACCACGCGATGCGCCGGACGCTGTGGGTGGGAACGCCGTCCGTGATGCGCGGCCTGCACGCGACCACCACGTCCCGATACGCCGCAGCCCAGCACCGCAGGCTGGTGGGCATGCTGCAGGACAACGGGATCGAGGACGGCGAGGCGTGGCTCGAGGTGGCGCGTCGCGAGGTCACCGAGCTGTTGGCCGCGGAGGGTCCCCTGACCGCGCGCGCCGTCGGGCAGCGGCTGCCGCACCTGACGCATCCGCTCAGGCTCTCGGTCGGCAAGAACTACGAGGGCACCCAATCGGCCCACACCCGGGTGCTGCTGCAGCTCGGTTTCGAGGCGACCCTGCTGCGCACTCGTCCCGTCGGCACCTGGGTGAGCGGGCAGTACACCTGGGCCGCGGCCGAGCACTGGCTGCCCGGTGCGCTCGAGCCGGACGTCGACGAGC
>CAYYCE010000044.1:0-12006 GCA_964469635.1 uncultured Kineosporiaceae bacterium | reverse complement strand
GGCATCGGCGGCTCCTCCGGCCGTGATGCTCGCCGAGATCGTCGCCAGCGCCGCGGGGAGAACATCGGCGGCGGCGTCGGTGCCCTTGACGTCGATGCGCAGCAGCGTATCGGAGGACAACCGGGCCTCGATCGGCACGTCGTTGCCCAGGTAGGTGCCGGTGGCCGGATCGACGGCCTGCCGGCCCGCGATGCTGCCGCCGAAGATCGGCCGGCCGAGGTAGGTGGTGTTGTAGAGGTTGATCACCTCTTCGCGGATCGAGTCCACCTGCCCCGCGAGCGCCGCCCGGCCGTCGTTGTTCAGCGCCCCGCTGTTGGAGGCGACCATGAGTTCGCGGACGGCGCGCACCCGGTCGCTGAGGTCGGTCAACGCCGTGTCGGCGACCGTGAGCCGGGCCTTGGCCTGATCGCTGTTGCGCTGGAACTGCTCGTCGGCCGCCTGCGCCGACCGCAGCTGCATCGACATGGCGGTTGCCGCAGGGTCGTCGCTGGGCCGGTAGATCCGCTTGCCGCTCGAGAGCTGCTGCTGCAGCGACTGCACCCTCGACAGATTCGCCTGCAGCCCGCGCAGGGTCACCGCCGAGGTGGTCGCCTGGGTGATCCGGGTCGTCATGATCGGCTACCTCCCCACGGCCCCGGTGCGGTTGACCAGGGTGTCGAGCATCTCGTCGATGGTGGTGATCACGCGGGCCGAGGCCTGGTAGGCGCGCTGGAACTGGATGATGGCCGTCATCTCCTCATCGAGGCTGACCCCCGAGTCGGAGTTCACCGCGTCGTCCGCGGCGCTGACGACGGATTCCTGCACGGCCTGCGACGACCGCAGACTCTGCACCTTGGTGCCCAGGTCGGTGGTCAGACTGCGCCACCGGGCCGAGGCCCCGTCGCCGCCCCCCAGCGCGGCCGAGGAGGCCACGTCGTCGGCGAGGTCGCCGATCCTCAGGGCCACCGCGCCGTCCACGGTGCCGGCCGCCGAGGTCATCGCCAGCTGATCCGGGCCCGTCGGCACGATGGAGAGGTCACGGGAGCCGGTGCCGGCGAAGAAGTCGCCGCCCGGATCCCCGTCCAGGGTGAACCCCGTGGTGTGGATCGAGTTCACGGCGTCCCGCAGCGCGACCGCGACCTGGTCGAGCCCACCCAGCAGGTCGGGCAGATCGGTCCGCAGGGCGGCCAGGTAACCGGCGGCGGCTCCGGACTCGACCGAGACCGGACCCCCCGCCCAGGTGATGGTCGGGGGGTCGGTGGCCACGTTGTCGATGTCCGTCGCCCCCGACAGCTCCAGGGTCTGCGCCTGGGTGCCCGCCACGATGGTGATGCCGTTGACGGAGACCGAGACGGCACCGTCGTCGCCCGGAACGGCGTAGCCGCCCACCAGGTCGGCCAGGCTGCGCACCAGGGTGTCGCGCTGATCGAGCAGCTCGTTCACCGGCCGCCCGACGGCACTCCCCTCGAGGATCCGGCCGTTGAGTTCGGCGAGGTTGGCCGCGGCCCGGTTGACCTG
The DNA here is from genome assembly GCA_964469635.1 of uncultured Kineosporiaceae bacterium. GTDB lineage: Bacteria > Actinomycetota > Actinomycetes > Actinomycetales > Kineosporiaceae > JADJPO01. The sequence goes on along the minus strand of CAYYCE010000044.1, from coordinate 10,509 downwards.
GGTCACCACCTGGTTCAGCTCGGCGTGCGAGTCGGCCCACCGGGCCGAGATCCCGCTGCCCACGGCGTGCAGCTGATCGGCCACCGCCTGCCCGGTCTGCAGCACGACGGAGCCGGCGGCGCTGTCCGTGGGGTTGAGCGAGAGCTCCTGCCAGGCCGCATAGAAGGTGTCCAACCCCGCCTGCAGGCCGGTGGTACCCGGCTCCGACATCAGCAGCTCGGCACCCGACAGCGTGCTCTCTCGCGCGGTCAGGAACTGCTGCCGGCCGCCGGCGGCCGCCCTGGTCGCCTCGAGGAAGGCGTCCCGGACCCGGGTCACGTCCTCGACCCTGACGCCGCCCAACGGGATCGAGCTCCCCGTGTGGTAGCTGGCCGCCACCGGGGCTCCGACCGAGGACAGCTGCACCCGTTGCCGGGAGTATCCGGGGGTGTTGGCGTTCGCCACGTTCTGACTCGCGGTGTCCATCGCCCGCTGGGCCGCCAGCAGCCCGGAGATGCCGGTGTTCAGGGTGCCGAAGGTGCTCATCGCGGGCTCACAGGCTCCGGTCCACGATGCTGGTCGTGCCGCCGCCGATCGGCTCCCGCCGTCCCTGGGCGTCGTAGCCGGTCGGGGAGGAGCCCGGCCGCAGTCCCATCCCGGACAGCGCCTGCTCCACGGCCTGCAGCCCGGCGGCCATCAGGTGTCGGTTCGCCTCCGCCAGGGTGGAGAGCTCACCGGTGAGGGTGAGCAGGGCGTTGCGGTGGTCGATCAGCACCCCGGTCCACGGCGGCTCGGCGCCGGCGGCCAGTTCCTCCAGGCTCGATCCGGCGGGCAGGTCCAACTCGGCGCCGACCTGGTCGGCCACGGCCGCTCGCTGCAGCTCGACGATGGTCAGCTCCTCGAGCAGCGCCTCCACCTCGGCGGTGGCCAGCGGCAGGAACCGCGTCCGACCGGCCGCCAGCAACAGCTGTTCGCATTCCAGCCGATACACGAGGCGCTCGAACAGCTCTCGTTGCCGCCAGAGGACGGCGGCCAGATCGGGAAGGCTCATCACGACGGCTCCATCTGTACGGTCGTTCGGTACTGCCCGTTCCGTGGGACTCCTCGGCACCGGCGCGGTGAACCTGAGTCCTTTCGGGTCACGACAACTGCGCCAGCTGAGTGATTCGGCGGCTCACGCCGGCTCCTGAACGCCGCGCGCACGAAAGCTCGCAAGATCGATGTCCGATGCCTGATCCGTGCCTGCTCCCCCGGTGGACGTCGACGCGCTCGTGACGACGAACCTCGCCCTGGTCGGCCACCTGGCCCGCGAGGCCTCCGCGCGGCTGCCCCGCCACCTGGACACCGACGACCTGGTGGGGGCCGGCGCGCTGGCCCTGGTCCAGGCGGCCCACTCCTTCGACCCCGGCCTGGGCGTGCCGTTCGCCCGGTTCGCCACGACCCGGGTCCGAGGCGCCATGATCGACCAGATGCGCCAACGCGACTGGGCCACCCGGTCGGTACGCTCCCGGGCCCGCACCCTGACCACCGTGACCGAGGAGCTGACCCGCGGCCTGCAGCGGACGCCGACGGAGGCCGAGCTGGCCGCCGCCAGTGGGATGTCCGTCGCCGAGGTCCGGCAGGTCGCGCAGAGCACGGACCGGGCGAGCCTGCTCAGCCTGGACCCGGTCGCCGCGGACGACGAGGGCCTGGGGGCCGCGCTCGCCGACGCCGGACCGCGCCCGGACGAGGTCCTCGTGGCCGCCGAGCGCGTCGGGTACCTGCGCGACGCGCTCGCCGAGCTGCCCGGGCGCACCCGGATGGTCGTGACGGGGTACTACCTGGAGAATCGACAGCTGACCGAGCTCGCCGAGGAGCTGGGGGTCACCCAGTCCCGGGCCTCCCAGTTGCGGGCCGAGGGCCTGGAGCTGCTGCGCGAGGCGCTGTCCCGGCTCCTCACGGACGACGCGCGCGCCGGTGCCGGCGGGTACGGCCGAGACGAACCACGCGAGGTCGCCGAGGGACCCCGTGACGGCACCCCGGACGAGGCCCGGGACGGCGTCCGCGCCCGGCGCCGCGAGGCCTACGTCCAGGCGGTGGCCGAGCGGTCCTCGGTGCGGCAACGAGCCGACGTCCAGGCCTATCTGGACGGCATGGCACTGCGCGCGCCCCAGGGTCCGGGCCCCCGCCAGTACCCACCGCAACACCCACCACAGGACCCGGCGCCGCGGGAACACGCGCCGACCCAGACCCTCCGGCGGGCGTCGGGCGCCGGAGTTCACCCACTCGGCGCATGACAGACGGCTCAACACCGCCGCCGATGCGCCGATAGGAACAGCACACGCCGGTCCACGGATGGACCGGTACGGGACCCTGACCAAGGAGGACACCGTGGGTCTTCGCATCAACAACAACATCGCAGCGTTCAACTCGTACCGGAACCTGACCGTCACCGACGGCATGATGAGCAAGTCGCTGGAGAAGCTGTCCAGCGGCTACCGCATCAACCGGGCCGCCGACGACGCTGCCGGCCTGGCGATCTCCGAGGGCCTGCGCGCGCAGATCGGCGGGCTGAAGGTCGCCGTCCGGAACGCTCAGGACGGCATCAGCGTCGTCCAGACCGCTGAAGGTGCCCTGACCGAGACCCACTCGATCCTCCAGCGCATGCGCGACCTCGCCGTTCAGGCCGCCAACGACGGCGGTCAGAGCACCTCCTCCAAGACCGCCGCCAACGCCGAGTTCGCCCAGCTCGTCAACGAACTGGACGACATCGCCGGCAAGACGACCTTCAACGGCACCAAGCTGCTGAACGGCTCCTACTCGGGCACCTTCCAGGTGGGCGCCCAGGCCGGCGAGACTCTCTCCGTCAGCGTCGGAACGGCGATGTCGGCCACGGGTCTGAGCCTGTCCAGCCTGAGCCTGGCCACGTCGGCGTCGGCGGCGATCACGGCCGTGGACGCGGCCATCACGACGGTCAGCACCACTCGCGCGAACCTCGGTGCTGCCCAGAACCGGCTCGAACACAAGATCAACAACCTGAACGTCGCGGTCGAGAACCTGACCGCGTCGGAGAGCCGGATCAGGGACACGGACATGGCACAGGAGATGGTGGCCTTCACCAGGTCCCAGATCCTGTCCCAAGCGGGTACCGCGATGTTGGCCCAGGCCAACCAGGCGCCGCAGTCGGTGTTGCGACTGCTGCAGTGACCCATCGGGAGGTGGCGGCCCCGCGGGCCGCCACCTCCCCTCGGGGGCCCGTCCCGACGACGCCGGCCCCCCACCCGGCTCCCGGTCCATCACCCCATGACCGGTCGGGACACCCCGCATTCACCTCGCCGACCGCGCCAGGGATCCAGGAGGGGACACCATGTCCCAGCTCAGCCTCTCCGGGGCCGTATCCGGGATCGACACGGCCTCCCTCATCAACTCGCTGGTGTCCGTCCAGCAGAACCAGCAGACGCTCCTCAAGACCCAGCAGTCCCAGCAGCAGAAGGCCGCGGATGCGTTCGGCAGCCTGATCAGCTCACTGGGAACGCTGTCCTCCCAGGCGAAGACGGTGGCCAACACCAAGGCCTGGAACGGGTTGAGCGCCACCTCGAGCTCGACCGGGGTCACCGTGAAGACCACCGGGACCCAGGCCTCCTCCCTCAGCTTCGACGTCACCTCCGTCGCCCGCGCCCACGCCCTGGTCTCCCACGAGGGTGTCGGCTCGCTGGGCGCCCAGGTGGCCTCCGGCCCGCTGACCTTCACCAAGGCCGACGCTTCGACCGTCGACGTCTCGGTGGGCAACGGATCGCTGGCCGAGGTGGTCGCCGCGGTGAACGCCTCGTCGGCCGGCGTCAGCGCCACCGCCGTACAGACCTCGCCCGGCCAGTACCGGCTGCAGCTCACGTCGACCGAGACCGGCGCGGCCTCGGAGTTCAGCGTCAGCGGACTCGACGGCTTCAGCGCCGTCGACACCCTCGCCCAGGGCGCCGACGCGCAGATCAGCGTCGGCTCGAACCCCTCCACCGCCTACACGGTCAGCTCCTCGAGCAACACCTTCTCCGGCGTGGTGACCGGTCTGTCCTTCACCGTCAGCCAGGTCGAGAGCGGGGTGAGCATCAGCTCGGCCATCGACGGCAGTCCGGTCGCCGACAACCTGCAGAAGCTGGTCGACGCCGCGAACGCGGTGCTGTCGGGCATCGACAAGGCGACGGCGTGGAACGCCACCACCAAGAGCGGTGGCGCCCTGGTCGGCGACAGCACGGCCCGTGGGCTGCAGCAGTCGATCCTCAGCATGGTCGGCTCCACCACCACACCGGGGATCTCGGTGAACCGCAACGGTCAGCTCACCTTCGACCGGACGACGTTCCTCGACGCCTTCGCCGAGGACCCGCTGGGCGTCGCGGGCAAGTACGGCGCCGACTCGACCTTCACCGCCGCGTCGGGGGTCTCGGGTACCGTCCGCTACTCCAGCGCGCTGTCCTCCACCCAGGCCGGCAGCTACGCCGTGCACGTCTCCTCACCGGCGGCGACCGAGGTGTGGACGGTGGACGGTTCAGGGGGCCTCGACGGCCAGACCCTGACGATCTCCCGGGGCGGAACCACCGCGAGCTACACCGTGGACCCCGGCGACACCCTCGAGGACATCGCCACCGGACTCAACCAGGCCGCGGTCGCGGCGGGACTGACCATCGGCACGTCGGTCGACGGCAGCTCGCTCATGCTGTCGGCCTCCGGCGCCGGCACCTCGGGTGCCTTCACCACGACGACGGGCGGCGCCACGGCGACCCGCACGGTGGCCGGCGCGGACGTCGCGGGCACCCTCGACGGCTACGCCGCCGAGGGCTCGGGGTCGATACTGACCCTGGTGACCACCGGACACCACGCCTCGGGTCTGTCGGTCGAGGTCACCGTGGACCAGGACGACATCGACGCCACCGGCGGGGACGTCGGCAGCGTGGAGTACACCACCGGCCTGGCCCGGCGGCTCGTCCAGTTCGTGCAGCAGCAGACCGAGAGCGGGACCGGGATGCTCAGCTCGGCCAAGGCGGGCCGGGAGAGCGCGGTCAAGTCGCTGCAGAGCCAGATCGACGACTGGGACACCCGGCTCACCGCCTACCGGGCCTCGCTGCAGGCACAGTTCACGGCGATGGAGACCACCCTGGCCACGCTGCAGAGCCAGTCCAGCTTCCTCAGCAGCTACACCTCCGGCTGAGCCGGCGCCCGGAGCACGAGCCACCCCGAACGGCGTAGTCAGCCCGGACGCCACCCGGTCGAGGTATTCAGAGACGGTGAGGAGGCAAGGTCATGTCGCACGCGCTCGCTCTCGCCCAGGCGCGCTACGCCAGCGACGCGTCGCACACGGCCTCCCCCGCCCGATTGCTCACGATGCTGTACGACCGGCTGGTGGTCGACCTGTCGATGGCCCACGACGCCATGCTGCGCGGCGACGTCGCGGTCACCGGGGAGCGGATCAGCCACGCCAGCGACATCATCCTCGAGCTGCACACCACGCTCGACACCACGATCTGGCCCGAGGGCGAGTCCCTCGCGTCGCTGTACCTGTGGTTGGTCCAGGAGCTCATCCAGGCCCGGCTGCGGAAGGACCCGGAGCGGGTCGCGATCTGTCGCGATCTCGTGATCCCGCTCCGTGATGCCTGGCATGTCGCCAGTGGGGGTGCCGGTGCGGCCAAGCGCACCGGGGCCCAGGACTACCGCGCGCAAGGAGGCGCTGCACAGGGAGGCGCCTCATGACGCCCACGTGGACCGACTACCTGAACGCCGTCGAGGCCGCGGCGCTCGACGTCCAGACCAGTCTGATCGAGGGGCGGGCGCCCCAGATGCCGGAGTTGGAGCTGCCGCAGGGCCCGCCGCCGCCGACCGAGGGACCCCGCCGGGAGCGGGTCGCGGCCCTGGTCACCGAGGTGACGACACTGCTCAGCCAGCACCGCGACGCGGTGGTCGAGCGGCTGGCGTCGCTGCCCACCCCGCGGGGCCGCCGGCGCGGCCACGACATGGCACTCGCCGGCCAGGCGCTCGACGTGATGGGCTGAGCGACCGGACGCGGCGGCGCTGAAGCGCGCCCCCGGGCCTGCCGATGTGACCGTGGTGAGCCGAACATCCCAGCGCCGCCCGCGGCGTCCCCTGCTGGCCGCCACCATGATCGTCAAGAACGAGGCGGAGAACCTGCCGCACGTCCTGGCGAGTATCGAGGGTGTCGTCGACGAGGTCGTCGTGTACGACACCGGGTCGGACGACGACACCGTGGCCGTGGCCCGGGCGGCGGGCGCGAAGGTCCACCGGGGCCACTGGGACGACGACTTCGCCCGGGCGCGGAACGCCGCGCTGGAGCTGACCCGGGCCGAGTGGGTCCTGATCGTGGACGGCGACGACCGGCTCATGGGCGACGGCGAGGCACTGCGCGCCTACCTGGGCGGGCGGACCGCCGTCTTCCCCGGCGCCCCGCCGGCCTCGACCATGGACTTCATCCAACTGCGGGTGCTCAACGTCTCGCCCACCGACGAGGTCCGGCACACGCTGCACTCGCTGCGGATCGCCCGCCGCGCCAAGGTGACCTGGCACGGCCGGGTGCACGAGCGGATGCACCTGCGCGGCAAGCCGTTCGGTCTCGGCCGCACCCTGGTCCTCGAGCCCCAGGTGCTGCACATCCGGCATAGTGGCTACAACGACCCCGCCATGCGGGCGGTGAAGGGACGGCGAAACCTGGAGCTGGCCCAGGCCCAGGTCGACGAGCTGGCGACCGCCGCCGAACCGGATCCGGACGACGTGACCCGCGCGGTGCTCGACCTCGGGCGCTCGCTGCTGATGGTCGGGCACCGGCAGGAGGCGGTGGAGGCGTTCGAGACCGTGCGCGACATCGCCGCCGGCGACATGTTGCACGCACAGGGCATCGCCCTGTTGGCCCAGACGCTGCTGGACAACGGCGGTCACGACGAGGCGGCGTTGATCCTCGTCGACGAGCTGCGGGCGAGCGGCCACGCCGACACCCAGTTCTGCGACTGGCTCACCGCCCAGGCCATGGGGCGCACCGGCCGGCGGCGGGAGGCGCTGGAGCTGCTGCGCGGGATCGACACGCTCGAGGAGCCCGTCGGCAACCAACTCACGCTGGAGCCGGTGCTGCTGGCCCGGGTGCTGTTCGCCGGCGCGGAGGGGCTGATCGAGGAGGCCGGGGACACCATGCTGGAGGCACTGGTGCAGTTCGGCCCCAACTACGAGGGCAACACCCGCATGCTGCTTCGGCTGTGGAAGGGACGCGAGAGCGAGCTCGCCGCCCGGGTGGCGACCTCCGGCGGACCCTTCGCCACCGATCTGGTGGCCGCGATGCGGGCCGTCGGCAAGGCCGGCGCCGCCGTCGCCGAGTTGGCGGACACCCGTTCGGCCGCCACCGCCCCGGTGAGCGACGCCGCGCTGGGGTGAGCGCGACCACGGAGCGTGCATCGGTCGCCGCCCACGCTTGAGCCGGACGACGGACTGTGCCCCGAAAGACCCCTGGATCCCTTCAGCATCAAGGCCTTTCGGACGACCTCAAAGCCAGAGCACGGACCGCTCGGCAACGCCAGGGAACGGCGCCACGCGCACGACACGGCGCCTGTGACGGCCACCGGCCGCCCAGGAGAGGGGTCCTCATGCTCGACGACGTCTCGATCAGCACGTTGCACGCTGCGCTGAACGGGCTGGCCGCCCGCGAGCGCGCGGTGAGCGACGACATCGCCAACGTCAACACCCCCTACTTCCGCTCCCGCACGGTCACCTTCGAGGCCGACCTGAAGCGTGCGCTCGCCGAGGGGGCCGACCCGCTGTCGGTGCGGCCGCAGACCCAGTACTCCGACGCGCCGGGGAACCTGGCGGGCAACAACGTGAACCTGGTGGACGCCACGGTGGCCTCGATCAACACCCAGTTGGCCTACGAGCTGGCGGTGCGCGCGACCGGCGACCGGTTCTCGCTCTACCGCAGCGCGATCCGGGGGTCCTGACCATGTTCGAGGCGCTGGGCATCGTCGGCAGTTCCATGAACGTCCACCAGACCTGGATGGACGCCATCTCCGACAACGTGGCCAACGTCAACACGGTGCGGCCGTTCGACGAGGACGCCTTCCGGGCCCGCTACGTCGTCGCGCAGTCGCTCGAGGACGGCCGCATGGGGGCCGGCGTGACCGTCGGCGGGATCGACCTCAGCAGCGCACAGGGCCGGCTGGCCTACTCCCCCGACCATCCGATGGCCGACGAGCGCGGCCTGATCCGGCTGCCCGACGTCGACCTCGGCGAGCAGCTCACCACGATGGTCATGGCGCAGCGCGGCTACCAGGCGAACGTGTCGAACCTGTACCGGATCAAGGCCTGCTACGACGCCGCCATAGCCATGGGTCGTGGCTGATGAGCATTTCGGGAGTCGGCGGCGTCAGTGCCGCCAACCTCAGTCGGATCAGCCAGATCTATCAACGCCAGGCCGCCGAGATCGCCTCCTCGATCGACACCTCCTCGAGCACGCCGGCGGGCCGGACCGCCGGGGCCGCCGCCGCCCGGGGCGCCGACTTCGGCCAAGCGATCGGGGACGGGCTGTCCTCGCTGGAGTCGATGGACCACACCGCGGCGACCAAGGCGGTCCAGGCCGCCACCGGTGACCTGACCGACGTCCACGACTACGTCATCGCAGCCACGACCATGCAGACGGCCACCGAGCTCACCACGACCGTCCGCAACAAGGCGCTCGAGGCCTTCAACGAGATCATGAGGATGCCGCTGTGAGTGCACGCATGAACGAGGCCATGGCCCGGGCGAAGTCGTTGGCCGGGGGATTCACCCCCGGCCAACGCGGGATCATCCTGGTCGCGCTGGCGGCTCTGGTGATGGGCGCGATCGCGCTGACCAACTGGGTCGCGCAGCCGACCTGGACGCCGCTGTTCAGCCAGCTCTCCGGCAGCGACGCCAGCTCCATCGTCGAGGAGCTGCGCAGCCAGAACGTGCAGTACCAGTTGGCGGACGGCGGCAGCACGGTCCTGGTCCCCCAGTCGCAGGGCTACGACCTGCGCGTGACCATGTCCGGCAAGGGCCTGCCCTCGGACAGCGGCGACGGCTGGGCGATCCTGGACAAGCAGGGGATGACGGCCACCGAGTTCCAGCAGAACACCGCCTACCAGCGGGCCCTGGAGGCCGAGCTCGACAAGACGCTGGCCTCGATCTCGGGGGTCAACACCGCGATCGTCCACCTCACCATCCCCAAGCGCGACGTGTTCGCCTCCGAGCAGGACACCCCCACGGCCGCCGTCCTGCTCGCCCTGGCCCCCGGGACGACGCTGAGCAAGGGCCAGGTCCGTTCCGTGACCCACCTGGTCGCGGGCAGTGTGCCCGGGCTGGACCCCGACAAGGTCACCGTCAGCGACAGCAACGGGACCATGCTCACCGCCCCGGACGGCGCCGCCGGGGTGGGCGGTTCGGCGTCGCTGGCCGGCGACGCCGACGGGCAGACCGCGCTGTTCGAGGATCGGGTGGCCGAGAAGACCCAGAGGATGCTCGACACGGTGCTCGGCGCCGGCCGCGCCGTGGTCCAGGTCAGCGCCGACCTCGACTTCGACTCGCGGCACTCGACGACCGAGAGCTATCTGCCCTCGCCCGTGGTGCCGCTGAGCGAGCAGACCACTCTGGAGACGTACAACAACGCCAGCGGCGCGGCGGGCGGTCAGCTCGGCGTGGTCACCCCGACCCCGGTCTCCAGCCTCGGCGGCGACGGCAACTACCTGCGACAGGGCAGCACCGTCAACAACGGCGCCGGCAAGACCATCGTCGAGGAGGAGGCGGCCCCCGGAACCGTGCAGCGGCTGAGCGTCGCCGTGGTGATCGACTCCGACACCCCCGGCGGCGCCGACATCACCAAGGTGCAGGGGCTGGTCTCACGGGCGGTCGGGATCGACTCCGCCCGCGGCGACGTGGTCCAGGTCGAGGCACTGCCGTTCGACAAGACCGCTTCGCAGGCCGCGGCCGAGGAGCTGGCCTCCGCCGAGCAGACGGCCAAGGTCTCCGGCTACATCGACCTGGGCAAGAAGGCGGGGCTGGGCCTGCTCGCGGTCATCGTCGCGATCGTCCTGCTCCGCCGACGGCGGTCGGACGGGTCGGCGACGGTCGACGCCTCCGCCTCCGACCTGGCCGGCGGCCTGCTGGTGCCCTCGCGGCTCGAGGCCCTCGCGAACGAGCGGATGCGCGAGCTCGGGGCGGCGGCCGGGCGGTCCTCCGCGACCGAGCCGGCGGGCATGCTCGAGGCCAGCCCGACGATCGAGCGCGAGAAGCTGCGCGACGAGGTCTCGACCTTCGTCGACTCCCAGCCGGAGGGCATCGCCCAACTGGTGCAGGGCTGGCTCAGCGAGCGGGGTAGCTGACCATGACCGTTGCCACGATCGGGCTGCCGGGCCTGCGCAAAGCGGCGATCCTGCTCGTCCAACTCGGCAGGGAGCGGGCCTCGAAGGTGCTCTCGATGCTGCCCGAGACGATGGTCGAGGAGCTCACCGCCGAGATCGTGCGGCTGCGCGACGTCTCCACCGACGACGCCAGCGC
>CAYYCE010000043.1:4458-12177 GCA_964469635.1 uncultured Kineosporiaceae bacterium | reverse complement strand
TTCGCCGAGATGCTGCTGCGGATGTACCTGCGCTGGGCCGAGCGGCACGGCTACCGGACCGACGTGTACGACACCTCCTACGCCGAGGAGGCGGGGATCAAATCGGCCACCTTCAAGGTGGCCGCTCCCTACGCCTACGGCACCCTGTCCGTCGAGCAGGGCACCCACCGCCTGGTGCGGATCAGCCCGTTCGACAACCAGGGCCGGCGCCAGACCTCCTTCGCCGGGGTCGAAGTGCTGCCGGTGGTGGCCGAGACCGACCACATCGACATCCCGGAGAACGACGTCCGGGTCGACGTCTACCGCTCCTCCGGGCCCGGGGGGCAGAGCGTCAACACGACCGACTCCGCGGTGCGACTCACCCACGTCCCGACCGGGATCGTGGTCACCTGCCAGAACGAGAAGAGTCAGCTGCAGAACAAGGCGGCGGCGATGAGGGTGCTGCAGGCCAAGCTGCTGGAGAAGGCCCGCCTGGAACGCCAGGCGGAACTCGACGCCCTCAAGGGGGACGGCGGGTCCAGCTGGGGGAACCAGATGCGCTCCTATGTGCTGCACCCGTACCAGATGGTCAAGGACCTGCGGACGGAGTACGAGACCGGCAATCCGTCGGCGGTCTTCGACGGCGATATCGACGAGTTCCTCGAATCCGGGATCCGGTGGCGGCGGACGGCCGATCAGGGGGCCTGACGTCGTCCCGGACCACCGTCATCCGGCCCTCTGGGTGCCGTCGGCCGCATGGGTGTCGTACCAACGCCGCCAGATCAGCCGGTGCACCGGAATCCAGCGGGGGATGTCCCGCAGTCCGGGGATGAACGGAACCAGCAGCAACAACAGCGACAGGATCGGGATGATGGCGCCGAAGACGATCGCATCGGCGTTGTCCCCCAACGTGTTTCCCTCGGCGTTGAATCCGGGCAGCTGATACCAGAAGGTGGCCAGCCACAGCCAGGCCTGACCGGGGTAGTTGCCGGTGGAGTTCATCATTCCCCACTGGCCGCCCTGCAGGTGCTGGGTCCCGGCGGTGTCCTCAAGGTAGCCGCCGTCGCCCAGGAACAGCAGGGGTCTGGTGTAGTCGCTGGTGTAGAAGGAGCTTCCGGCGACCAGCGCGGTGTCCAGCTGGCCGTTGGTCGCCATGTCGAGTTCGGACGTGGCCAGGGCCGGCACCGGGCCGTAGTCGCCCGCGGGCACCGCCGTGGCGCTGCCGGCGTCACCGAGGGCCTTGGCGTAGTCCGCGGCCCAGGTGGTGCGCTGGTCGTCGGAGGCGCCGGTCCACCGGGCCACGGCGGCCTTGACGGTCGGATCGCTCAGTGTCGACAGCGGGTCGATGACGAACTGCTGCGCCGGGTCCACCCTGATGGTCACCCCGCCCCATTTGGCGAGCGTGAGCGGGCCGATCGCCTGGCCGTCACTGGCCGCGTTGTACGGCGGGCCGTACCCGGCGCTCCCGCTGTCCCCGGACAGCTCGGCGACCACCGTGGCGTAGAAGTCGTCCGGGGCGTTGCGCGCCCAGCTCCGCAGCGAGATCGCCTTCTCGTCGGGGCTGGAGAACAGGACGGCGAGCACGACGGTGGCCACCGTGACCACGACCAGCGCGATGCTCGCCTCCTTGACGAGGTCGTAGCGCCGAGTCGGGCCGGTCCAGTGGCCGCCGTTCACGACGAGCTCTCCTGCTCCGCCTCGAAACCCATTGGAGGAACGACGCCCTTGAGGCGCACCAGCAGGATGTGGGCCACGGCGATCAGGCTGACGCCGAGCGGCAGCAGGGCGACGTGCCACAGCAGCATCTGCCCGACGTCCAGCACGTTCCAGCGAGATCCGACGCCGATGGCATTGATGCCGTCCTTGGCCTCCGCGGCGATCCACTGGGCGTCGAAGCTGGTCTGCACCAGGTACCCGGTGAAGGCGGCCCCGATCGAGACCAGGAACGCCACCACCCCGGTCATCCACGTCAACGCGCGGTGTCCCCGCCAGGCGGCCATGAAGAACTTGCCCCACAGGTGGACCACCATGAACACGAAGAACAGCTGCACCGACCACAGGTGCAGGCTGTTCACGAAGTGGCCGACGGCGGAGTGATGCCACCAGGTCAGGCCGCCGAGGGTGAGTACCAACCCGGTGGCCACGACCACGGCCAGGGCAGCCAGGGTGGCCACCCCGAAGACGTAGATCCACGAGGCCACGTACGCCGGTTGCCGATCGGGCAGGAGTTGATCGGACGGGACCGCGTCGAGGGTTCGACGGCGCAGCCTCGCCGTCCAGGAGTCGCCCGCAGGCAGGTCGGCCGTCATCGACCCTGCTCCCGGTCGTCGTGACGGGTACCCGGGAACGGTGCGAGCAGGGCGGCGACGAAGAGGGCGATCATGCAGGCGACGACGACCGCGTTGGCGTAGGAGATTTGGAACCAACCGAGAGTGAGATAGTGCCCAGAACCATTGAGATCGAACATGGATGTCATCTCCACGGAGAGATTCGCAGGGGTGTCCTGGCGAGGTCGTCGAAACCCTTCTGGAGAGGAGTTCCCGTGACCTGGGCCATGCCCTTGGACATTCAACTATCAGGTCTGAGCTGGACAATCAACGATTCCGCGATACCTGAACGCGATCGATGGATCCGCTGTGTGATTCCAGTGGATCGCCGGTCCCCGGCGAGTGCGGCGGCGTCTCAGCCGAGTCCGGCGTCGGCCAGCAGGTCTGCGGTGAGCCGGTCCGGATCGCACAGCGTCTGCGGCAGGCCCCGGGCCAGGAACCAGCGGGCCATGGTGGCGACGTCCCGGGCCAGGAAGGCCGGACCCTGCGGGTTGGCCACGACGTCGACGATCTGGGGCAGGTCGATCAGTACCAGCCGGCCCCGGTGCACCAGCACGTTGTAGGCCGACAGGTCACCGTGGGCCAGCCCCTCCAGGGCGAGCGTGCCCAGGGCCTGGATCGTCTGGTGCCACTGGTCGATCAGCTCCTCCGGTCCCGGGCGGGTCTGGGCCAACCGGGGGGCGGCGTGGCCGTCGTCGTCCCCGAGGAACTCGAGCATGAGCTCGCGGCCGTTCAGCTGCACCGGGTAGGGCACCAGGGCGCTCGGTCCGGCGTCGTCCCCGGACCGGGTCAGGGACCACAGCCGGCTCAGTGCGGTGAACTCGGCCGTGGCCCACTGCCCGGCGAGCAGGGCGCGGCCGAACTCGGTGCGCCGGGCCATGGCCCGCGTCTCCCGGGAGCGGCGGACCCGCCGTCCCTCCACGTAGGAGGCGTCCCGGTGGAACAACCGGTGGTCGTTGTCGCGGTAGCGCTTGGCCGCCACCAGCATGACCCGAGGTGGTCGGCCGGTCACCTCGAGACGCCGTTCGACCAGGTGGACGTCGGCCTCCTTGCCGGACTTGAGGACGCCGAGTTCGGTGTCGAGTGCGTCGGCGTCGGTGATCACCCAGCCGGGCAGGGGCTCGGGGCCGTGGGCGGCCTGCGGCCAGGTGGAGTAGTCGGGCTCCTCGAACGGCCGGGCGCCGTCCAGGTCAGCCAGGTGGTGCGGAGGTTGCTTGGGCACGGTGGTCTCCAGACAGGCGGAAGCGGGTCACGGGGATCGAGCGGGTCATTGCCTCCTCCTTCTGACGTGCCGATACGAGGGGAGCCTGGCCCGCGGCGGGCAGTGCGGCAACCGAATATCGGCCGAGAATCGCCCGCCGGCTCGCGCGCGGCTGAATGGGTCCCGGTCGCCGCCGTGCTTACACTCCCTGCAGGGGTGCCGAGGGGCATGCCGACGCCGTAGCCGACCTCCGAGGAACTCCCGAACCGTGATCCGCTTCGAGAACGTCACCAAGGTCTACGAGGCCACGCCGGGAGCGTCGGGGATGCTCCGCCCGGGGCGCGGCGGGCGTCGGCGCGCCGGGCGTCCGACCCGGGGGGTCCGACGCGCGGCCCTCGACGACCTCAGCCTCGAGATGGCAAAGGGCGAGTTCGTGTTCCTGGTCGGCCCGTCGGGTTCGGGCAAGTCCACCTTCCTGCGGTTGGTGCTGCGCGAGGAACGCGCGACCCAGGGCCTGGTCCACGTCGCCGGCAAGGACGTCGCGCGGCTGGCCAGCTGGAAGGTCCCGGCGCTGCGACGCCAGATCGGTGTGGTGTTCCAGGACTTCCGGCTGCTGCCCAACAAGACGGTCTTCGAGAACGTGGCCTTCGCGCTGCAGGTCATCGGCAAGCCGCGGCACGCGATCGCCCACACCGTGCCCGAGGTGCTCGACCTGGTCGGGCTGGGCGGGATGGAGCAGCGGTTCCCGCACGAGCTGTCCGGGGGCGAGCAGCAGCGCGTCGCCATCGCCCGCGCGCTCGTCAACCGGCCGGCGATCCTGCTGGCCGACGAGCCCACCGGAAACCTCGACCCGAACACCAGCGTGGGGATCATGCGCCTGCTCGACCGGATCAACCGCACCGGCACCACGATCGTGATGGCCACCCATGACGACGAGATCGTCGACCAGATGCGCAAGCGGGTCTGCGAGCTCGAGAGCGGCAAGCTGGTGCGCGACCAGGACCGCGGCGTCTACGGGTACACCCGGTGACGCGGGCGACGCGGCGGAAGGGGCATCGCCGGTGAGATTCCAGTTCGTCCTCAGTGAGATCGGCATCGGTCTGCGGCGCAACATCACCATGACCGTCTCGCTCATCCTGGTCACCACGGTCTCGCTGCTGCTGTTCGGGGTCGGAGTGCTGACCCAGAAGCAGGTCGGCCTGATGAAGAGCTACTGGGACGACCGGGTCCAGGTCTCGATCTTCCTGTGCACCAAGGACTCCGACAACGCCACCTGTGCGGGCGGCGAGGTCACCCAGGCCCAGCGCGACCAGATCCGCGCCGATCTCGCCTCCCCCCAGCTCGCGCCCTACGTGGACCAGGTGTTCTACGAGTCCAAGGAGGAGGCGTACGCCCGGTTCAAGGCCCAGTACAAGGACTCGGTGCTCTCGGACAACCTCACCGCCGACCAGATGCCCGAGTCGTTCCGGGTCAAGCTGAAGGATCCCCAGCAGTACGCGGTGGTCTCGCAGATGTTCCGTGACCGCCCCGGCGTCGACGACGTCGAGGACCAGAACCGGGTCATCGACAAGCTGTTCGCGCTGTTCGGCGGCCTGAAGTGGTCGGCCTGGGGGGTGGCCGCGCTCACCCTGCTCTCGAGCGTCCTGCTGGTGGCGACCACCATCCGGCTGACGGCGTTCACCCGGCGGCGGGAGACCGCCATCATGCGCCTGGTCGGCGCGTCCAATCTCGTGATCCAGCTGCCGTTCGTGCTGGAGAGCCTGATCTCGGCGATCATCGGCGCCCTCGGGGCCTCGCTGATCCTGGTGCTGTTCACCCAGTTGGCGATCCAGGGCTGGTTGGCCGATCAGGTGCGGTTCATCAACAACTGGGTGAGTTGGCAGGATGCGCTCCTGGTCGCCCCGTGGATGTTCCTGATCGGGATGCTCATCGCTGGCGTGTCGTCCTTCCTCTCGCTGCACCGGTACCTCAAGGTGTAATGAGCCTCGACCTCGACCATAGGTTGAGACTCTGCCCTCGGGTCCCGAGGCAGGCGGCAACCGGGAGCGGGTCGATGGGGTCGAACACCGGACGGCGGACGCGCGGCGTCGCGCTCGTCCTCGGCCTGCTCCTCGCCGTCCCCATGCTCACGACAGGGGTCGTGGCGGCCGGGCCGGTGGGGTCCGCCGGCGCCGTCGTGGCGGATTCCGTCAACGAGCAGAAGAAGAGCATCGACCAACAGATCGCCGAGGTCCGCGCGAGCCTGGAGGGGGCCAACGCGGACTTTGTCGAGGCCGCCGTGGCACTGAAGAAGGCCGAGGCGGGTCTGGTGACGGCACGGGCTGACCTGGCGACGGCCCGGGAGCAACTGGCGGCGGCCGCGGCCCTCGACCGCACGCTGGCCGAGCAGTTGGT
This sequence comes from uncultured Kineosporiaceae bacterium, assembly GCA_964469635.1. Taxonomy (GTDB): domain Bacteria; phylum Actinomycetota; class Actinomycetes; order Actinomycetales; family Kineosporiaceae; genus JADJPO01. The sequence continues at coordinate 6,276 of CAYYCE010000043.1, read as the reverse complement.
GTTCGCCAGGGCCGAGGAGGCCAAGGCGGTCAAGGACCTGGAGAGCCGGTCCGAGGCCGAGCAGGGGACCCGCCGCGCGCTGGGTGAGATCGCGCGCCAGACCTATGTCGGCTCCGACGTCGGCGGGCTGTCCGTCCTGTTGCAGGCCGAGAGCCCCGAACAGCTCACCGAACGGCTGGCCTACGCGGGTGCCGCGCTCCGGGCCCGCAACGGCGCCATCGACCGGCTCGCCGTCCAGCAGGCCGAGATCCGCGCCAACAGCACCCGACTGGCCGCCGTCCGCGCCAAGGTGGCCGAGCTCAAGCGGCGCTCGGCGGCGGTGGTGGTGGAGAAGCAGGGCGCCGAGAAGGCCGCGGCGGCCGCCGAGGCGCAGATCTCGACGCTCGTGGTGGAGCAGCAGCAGGCCGTCGCCACCGTCCAGGGCAAGATCGCCGCCGAGAAGAAGCGTCTCGACCAGCTCGGCGCCGAACAGGCCAGGTTGCAGGCGATCCTGGCCGAGCGGGCCCGCCAGGCGGCGGCGGAGGCGCGCCGCAAGCGGCAGGCCGGCTCCGGGGCGGCGGCGCCGGGACCCTCGGGTGGGGTGCTCTCCCGACCCAGCGGCGCACCGATCAGCTCCGGGTTCGGGATGCGCTACCACCCGATCCTGCACATCTACCGGATGCACACCGGAACCGACTTCGCCGCCCCCTGCGGCAGCCCTGTCTACGCCGCCGCGTCGGGGCGGATCATCTCCGCCGGCTGGGCGGGCGGCTACGGAAACCGCATCATCATCGATCACGGGTACGTCAAGGGCGTCGGGCTGGCCACGACCTACAACCACCTCACCCGCTTCGTCCGCAGCGGCGGTTCGGTCTCGCGAGGTCAGCTGATCGCGTACTCGGGCACCACCGGGCTGTCCACGGGGTGTCACCTGCACTTCGAGGTGCTGGCCAACGGCCGGTTCGTCAACCCCATGGGCTGGCTGTAGCGCGCCTCCCGCCGCCTACACTGGCGCGATGCCCCGCGAAACCGGCCGGACCGTCGTCGCCTCCAACAAGAAGGCACGGCACGACTACCTCATCGGCACCACGGTCGAGGCCGGCCTGGTGCTGACCGGCACCGAGGTCAAGGCGCTGCGGGCGGGCCGGGCATCCCTGGCCGACGGGTTCGTCTCCATCACGGACGGCGAGGCCTGGCTGGAGCGCGTGCACATCCCGGAGTACTCCCAGGGCACCTGGACCAACCACGCCCCGCGGCGCAGGCGCAAGCTGCTGATGCACCGGCTCGAGATCGACAAGCTGGAGGCCGAGGCTCGCGAGACGGGGTACACCATCGTGCCGCTGCAGCTCTACTTCTCCGGGGGCCGGGCCAAGGTCGAAATCGGCGTGGGGAAGGGCAAGCGAGAGTACGACAAGCGGCAGTCCCTGCGGGAGCGGCAGGACAGGCGGGAGGCCGACCGGGCCGTTCAGGCCCACAAGCACCGCTGAGTCGGCCGGGTCGAGCCAGGTGGGCGTGCCGGACGTGGGATCAGCTCGGTGCGGGCCGACCGAAGTGCCACCCCTGACCGCGGTCGCAGCCCATCTCGCGCAGCAGCCCCGCCTGCTCGGCGGTCTCCACGCCCTCCGCGGTGACGACCATGCCGTGGGCGTGGGCCAGCGAGATGATCGCGGACACCACGGCGTTCGCTCGCCGGCCGGAGCCCAGGCGCGAGACGAAGGACCGGTCGATCTTGAGGAAGTCCAGATCGAAGTGGTCGAGGTAGGCCAGCGCCGAGTAACCGGTGCCGAAGTCGTCGATCCCGACCCTGAAGCCGTCGCTCTGCAGCCCGCGCAGTTGGTC
>CAYYCE010000043.1:3797-4448 GCA_964469635.1 uncultured Kineosporiaceae bacterium | reverse complement strand
CCGGGGGCCGTCCGGATCGAGCAGGCTGGACTCGGCCACTTCGATCAGCAACCGCTGCGGGTCGACACGGTGGCGGCGCAGCGCCGCCGTCAGCCGGCTGCGGTACTCCGGGTGGTCCAGGGTGCGGGGCGAGACGTTGACGGCGATCTGGTGCGCCACATCGCGGTCGGGCCCGTTCAGGGCCAGCACGGCCAGTTCGGTGATCCGGCTGTCGATCTCGGTGATCAGGCCGGCGTCCTCGGCGATCCCGATGAATTCCTCGGGCGTCAGGAGCCCGAGTTCCGGGTGCTCGAGGCGGGCCAGGGCCTCGGCGCCCACGACGCTCGAGGAGGCGAGGGCGACCACCGGCTGCAGGAACATCCGGACGCCGTCGGACGCCAGCGCCGTTCGCAGCCGCCGCTCGCCCTCGATCCGGGCGTCGGCCCGCGACCGGAGCATGTCGTCGAAGAGTGCCACGACGTTGCGGCCGGTGCCCTTCGCCTCGTACAGCGCCAGGTCGGCCTCGCGGTACAGCGCCTCCATGGTGTGACCGTCGTCGTCGCACCAGGTCGCGCCGAGGCTTGCGGTGGTGCTCAGTCCCGTCGTCCCGGGCAGCGTGTACGGGTGGGCCAGGCGCAGCCGCAACCGGTCGGCCAGGTCGTACAGCATCTG
>CAYYCE010000043.1:0-3787 GCA_964469635.1 uncultured Kineosporiaceae bacterium | reverse complement strand
GCGACGTGGGGCAGGGGGCCACCAGGACGGCGAACTCGTCGCCGCCCAACCGCGCCACCGTGGTGCTCCTCGGGACGGCGTGGCGCAGCCTCCGGGCGACCTCCACCAGGAGGGCGTCGCCGGCCACATGGCCGAGTGAGTCGTTGACAGCCTTGAACCGGTCCAGGTCGAGCAGGATCAGACCGAGGCCACGCCCGGGGGCGACGTCCCGCAGCGAGGTCTCGGCACGCAGTTCGAGCACGGCCCGGTTGCTCGCCCCGGTCACGGGGTCGGTGTGGGCCAGTCGTTGCAGTTCGGCCTCCGTCGTCCGCAGCGTCGAGACGTCGATGAAGTGCAGCAGCGCCCGGGGACTGTGCCCCACGGCGGCCTCGGCGACGGCCGCGGTGGCTGCGGCGTGCAGCCAGGTGTGGCACACGCTCCCGTCGGCCCGGATGAGCCGGACCTCGATGCCCTGAACCTCGGTCCCGGTGGCCAGCACCTCCTTCAGCACCTGGGAGACGATCTCTCGGTCCTCGGAGTGGACCATCGCGGTCAGGTCGTCGCCGAGTGGGCCGGGTCCGCGGTCGCGACCGGACTTCCAGCTCTGCTCGATGCCGACCAACCGGGCGAGCGCCTGATTGACCATCACGGCGGCCGGCTCCACCACCGCCATGGCGACGGGGGCCTGGTCGAAGGCCAGCCGGAACACCTCCTGGCCGGCCCGGTGGGCCCGGAGGGTCTTCTGATAGCTGGTGACGTCCAGGGTGGCGCCCAGAACGGTGGCCGGCTCTCCGGCCTCGTCGCGCGCCACCTCGCACCACGCCTCGAGGTAGCGGGTGACCCCGTCCGGCGGCACCGCCCGGAAGATCAGGTGCCAGCCCTGTCCCGAGACGGCGTGGGCGAGGTCGTCGCGGGTGAGCTCCTCGCGGTCCTCCGGGTGCAGCAGCTCATGCCACTCCTCGGCGCTGGGCGCGTCGCCGACGGGCATCCCGAGCAGCGCGAACATCTCGTGGGACCAGGTGAGCCGGCCGGTGCCCAGGTCCCAGCTCCACAGCGCCAGCCCGGTGAGCCGGCGGGCGGCCTCGAGCAGGATCCGCGCGTTCGCCGACTCGTCCTCGCCGAGGTGACCGGCGAACGAGGCGAGGGCCTGGCTGACGTCGTGCGGGCGCAGGGGCTCCTCGGCCCCCGGCTGCCGGGGCGGCGACGGGCGCCGGGGAGCTGCGACGTGTCCAGGCGCGGCGTCCTCGCCCTGCTGAGCCGTCACCGGGTGATTATCGGCCGTTCCGGACCCCGAACTGATCGCCCGATCGGACCAACCGCGGGTCATCACTCGTGTGATCGCCGGAATGGGGGTGTCGCCGCACGCGTTGACCCCGGTACAGTGGGCGGCCCGGAAGTACCGTCCGGAGGAACCGGATCGAAGATCCGGACCGAGCACGATCCCAGGGGGTGACAGGCTTCGACGTCGGATGTCGAGACAGGAGAAGCGGGCCGAGAAGGTGACGTGATCTCGTTAACCATCGTCGCAAAACAATATCTGCCAACTCGCAGAAGTCTGACTTCGCACTCGCCGTCTGAGGCGAGTAGCCGAGTCCGTCAGCCCGGGTGCGCCCTCGCCCCGGACGCTGGCGTCGTCTAGAGGGCCACTGGCTGAAGACCCGGTCACGGGGACGATGCGACACCAACAGTGACTGAGCCCGGCACGGCGACTCGTCTGCGTGATCGCCGGGGCTGAGAAAGGCCGCAGCAGACTGCGCCCGGAGAAGGACTGGACTGGCACCGGCGGACGCGGGTTCGATTCCCGCCACCTCCACTGACTGAATGAGACGACTTTGGCCCCACGGTGTGATCCTGGTGGCTAATTCGGGGCGCGCCGGGTGGGGTTCTCGATCGGGTCGGTGTTGATGGTCATGATCCTTCGTGTGGTCGGTGTCCTTCCCCCTCGTGCTGGCCGCAGAATGGGTGGGTCATGTCGATGCGGCCTGTTGCCTGGCCGGAGCCGGATCCGTTGATCGCGGCGGCGATCAGCGGGATGTACGGTTCCCGGAAGACTGAGCGACCCTTGGCGGTGGCGATCCGGGATCGGTTGGGGCAGTGGCTGGCCGATGAGGACTTCACGGTCGCGTTCGGGGTCCGGGGCAGGCCGGGTTGGTCGCCGTCGCGGCTGGCGTTGGTGACGGTGTTGCAGCGGGCGGAGAGGCTGACCGACCGGTTGGCGGCCGAGGCGGTGCGCACTCGGATCGACTGGAAGTACCTGCTCGGGTTGGCGGTGGATGATCCGGGGTTCGATCACACGGTGCTGGCCGAGTTCCGGGCCAAGGTGGCCGGGGCCGGGCTGGAGCAGGTGGCGTTGGATGCCCTGTTGGCCCGGCTGGCCGCTGGCGGCCTGGTCACGGCCGGTGGGAGGCAGCGCACCGATTCCACGCATGTGGTTGCCGCGGTGGCGGCGCTGAACCGGCTGGAGTTGGCCGGGCAGAGTGTGCGGGCCGCGGTGGAGGCGCTGGCGGTGGCGCACCCGGACTGGCTGGCGCAGCGGTTCTGCGTGAGTGACTGGACCGCCCGTTACGGCACCCCGATGACCGCTTGGCGGCCGCCGGTCTCCCAGGCCCGGCAGGAGGAGTTGGCCATCGGCTACGCCAGGGACGGGTACGCGCTGCTGGAGGCCGTCCACGACCAGGGGGCACCGGCCTGGCTGCGGGAACTACCGGCCGTCGAGGTCCTGCGCCAGGTGCTGGTGCAGAACTACACCCGCACCATCACCGCAGGCGGCCGGGAGGTGATCAAGCGGCGGCAGACCGAGCCCGAGGGCGACGGTCTGCCGCCGGGCCATACCCGGATCGCCTCCCCGTACGAGGTCGACGCCCGGTGGGGCGTCAAGCGGGACACCTTCTGGCTGGGCTACAAGCTGCACGTCACCGAAACCTGCGATGACGCCCCGCAGTGCGCCTGCCCCGACACCAGCACCGGTGGGACCGGCCGGGGTGGCCATGACAAGGCCTGTGCGGCACCGGCGTTCCCGAACCTGATCACCCACGTGGCGACCACCGACGCCACGGTCCCCGACAACCAGATGACCGGCGCCATCCACGATCAGCTGGCCGGAAAGGCTCTGGCGCCGGCCCGGCACTACCTTGATTCGGGGTACCTCAGCGCCGCCCTGGTCGTCAGTGAGGCCGCCCGGCACGGCATCGCGCTGATCGGGCCGCTGTTGGCCGATACCTCCGCACAGGCCCGGGCCGGCAACGGATACGCCCGCGCAGACTTCACCATCGACTACGGCACGGAAACGGTCACCTGCCCCCAGGGGCGTGCCGCGGCGTCCTGGACGCCCTGCACCCAACGGGGCAAGGACGCGATCGTGGTCCAGTTCGCTGCCGCCTTCTGCGGCCCCTGCCCCGCGAAACCGTTATGCACCAAGGGGAAACGCCGCATTCTCACCCTGCCGCCCCGTGATCTCGCCGAAGCTCAGGCCGCCGCCCGCACCGCAGAAACCACGACCGGGTTCCAGGCCGACTATGCCCGCCGCGCCGGAGTCGAGGGCACCATGCACCAGGCCGCCAGCCACGGCGCCCGCCGCGCCCGCTACCGCGGCCTGCCGAAAACCCGCCTCGACCACATCTACATGGCCTGTGCCCTGAACCTCCTGCGCCTGCACGCCTACTGGACCGGCACCCCACTGGACCGACGACGAACCAGCCACCTGGCACGCCTCGAACTCGCCCTCGCCGCATAACGGGAATAGGCCACCAGGATCCCACTTCAGGAGGGTGTCGTGGAGGTGTAGACGGTTGCGGGGACATGGAGGAGC
>CAYYCE010000042.1:0-12312 GCA_964469635.1 uncultured Kineosporiaceae bacterium | reverse complement strand
GACCCCCGAGGACCCCCGGGGCGTCCCGGTGTTCGCCTGGAAGGGCGAGACCCTGCCGGAGTACTGGTGGTGCACCGAGCAGGTGCTGGGCTGGCCCGCCGATCCCTCCGGCGACACCGGCCCGAACATGATCCTGGACGACGGCGGCGACGCCACGCTGCTGGTGCACAAGGGCGTCGAGTTCGAGGCCGCGGGCGCGGTTCCGGCCGCCGCCGCCGACGACGCCGAGGAGTGGGTCGTCATCCTCGACACCCTGCGGCGCAGCCTGGCCGAGGACCCGCAGCGCTGGACCAGGCTCGCCGCGGGCATCCGGGGCGTCACCGAGGAGACCACCACCGGCGTCCACCGGCTGTACGAGTTCGCGGCCCAGGGTCGGCTGCTGTTCCCGGCCATCAACGTCAACGACTCGGTGACCAAGTCCAAGTTCGACAACAAGTACGGCACCCGCCACTCCCTGGTCGACGGCATCAACCGGGCGACCGACGTGATGCTGTCCGGTAAGGCCGCCGTGATCTGCGGCTACGGCGACGTCGGCAAGGGCTGCGCCGAGGCGCTGAAGGGCCAGCGGGCCCGGGTGCTGATCACCGAGATCGACCCGATCTGCGCGCTGCAGGCCGCCATGGACGGCTATCAGGTGGTTCGGCTCGACGACGTGATCGGCGAGGTCGACATCGTGGTGACCGCGACCGGCAACCGCGACATCCTCACGGCCGGCCACCTGTCCGCGATGAAGGACAAGGCGATCGTCGGCAACATCGGCCACTTCGACAACGAGATCGACATGGCGGGCCTCGCCCGGGTGCCGGGCGTCGTCAAGACCGAGCTCAAGCCGCAGGTCCACGAGTGGACCTTCCCGGCCACGGACGGGGCGGACGGTGGGCGTCCCGAGCACTCGATCATCGTGCTGTCGGAGGGCCGGCTGCTGAACCTCGGCAACGCCACCGGCCACCCGAGCTTCGTGATGTCGAACTCGTTCACCAACCAGGTGATCGCTCAGATCGAGCTGTTCACCAAGCCGGGTGAGTACGACCGGCAGGTCTACACCCTGCCCAAGCACCTGGACGAGAAGGTGGCCCGGTTGCACCTGGACGCCCTCGGGGTGCGGTTGACCGAACTCACCAAGGCGCAGGCCGAGTACATCGGGGTGCACGTCGAGGGCCCGTACAAGCCCGACCACTACCGCTACTGAGGGCCCGGCCCGTCCCGTCGGCCCGTCCCTCCGGTCCGGTCCGGTCCCGTCACGTCCGGTCCCGTCACCCTCGTTCGTGACGGGACAGGACGGCGGTCCCGGCCAGGGCCGCCGCGATGCCCAGCGCGGCGAGCGGGGCCCGGCCGGGCTGCACCCGGTCGCCCAGCCACGCCAGGCCCGCCGCCGACGGCCACAGGGTGCTCGCGATGTACAGGGCGGCCACCGGCCCGGTGACCGAACCACTGGCGGCCGGGGCGGTCGGCGCGGTCGGGGCCGCTGCGTCGTCGTCCGGATGTCGGGCGCTCCGGCGGAAGGCCACGGTCAGCAGCACCTGCCCGATCAGCACGCCGCCCACCAGCACGATCGCGGCCGCGGCCGCGGCGGGGGTGTGCACCGCGGCCAGTGGATCGGCGGCAAGCATCCGGGCCGCGATGGCCGAGCTGCCGTAGGCGAGCCCGGCCAGGGCCCCCAGCAGGCTCGGGCGGAGCCGAACGGCGAGCCCGGCGAGGGTGAGCAGGGCCACGGCGGCGGCGATCAGCACGGGCGGCTGGGAGACCGGTTCGGCGCGCCCGGGCCGCGAGGCGCCGGCGACGAGGGCGATGCCCGCCACCACGGCTCCCAGGGCGGCGACGTCCCGCGGCAGCAGCCGCCACCGGCCGAGCACGGCGCCGGCGGACGCGGTGACCGCCACGCTCGCCGCCACCGCCGACTGCACCAGCAGCAGCGGCAGGTCGATCCGGGCCAGGAAGGCCAGGAGGAAGGCGGCCGCCTGGAACGCCAGACCCGTCAGGTAGGCCCGTCCGCGCACCGCGTGCGACCCCGTGGCGAGCAGGAGGCTGGACGCGCCGTAGCAGAGGATCGCGCCCGCCAGGGCGGCGACCGCGATCGGGACGCCCACAGCGCGAACCGTACTCGGGCTAGGCTCGAGCGATGGTCGAGTGTCCGGTTTGCGCGGGTGTCCGGTGGGCCCCCTGGCGTCACCTCCCGCGCCGCGGCGGCCGGGCCGCCTGGGACTACGTGGCGTGCGCCGGCTGTGGCCTCAAGCGGCTCCATCCGCTGCCGGACCCCGCGGCGCTGGGCGCGGTCTTCGATGACGGCTACTTCCGGGGCGGTGGGGCCCGGGGCGGCTACGAGGACTACGACGCCGACGCCGAGGGACACCGGGCCAACGCCCGCCATCGGCTGACCGCGCTGGCCGCGTCGACCGCGTCGACCGCGTCGACCGCGTCGACCGGTTCGGGCGCGATCCCGGCCCCGGGCCGGCTGGTCGACGTGGGGTGCGCCAGCGGCTACACCCTGGAGGAGGCCCGGCGCCTGGGTTACGAGTCCATCGGCGTCGAGGTCTCTCCGGCGGCCGCGAACGCCGCCCGGGACAAGGGGTTCCGCGTCGAGCCGGACCTGGCTTCGCTCCTTCTGGGTGCCGCCGAACCTGTGGACGGCGTCGATGTGGTCAGTTTCTTCCAGGTCCTCGAGCACCTGCCCGACCCGGTGGCGGCGCTGCGCGCGGCCGCCGCACTCGTGCGTCCCGGGGGATCGGTCCTGATCGAGACCTGGGACGGCGGCAGCCTGCTCGCCCGCGCCTCGCGGAGCCGGTGGCAGCAGCTCAGCCCGCCGTCGGTGCTGTGGGTGTTCGAGGAGCACACGCTCCGCAGGATGCTCGCCCTGGCCGGGCTCCGGCTGGAACGGTGGGGTCCCACCTCCAAGCTCGTCAGCGTCGGCCTGGTCGCCGGCCAGCTGGGACCGCGGCTGCCGCGGCCGCTGCGCGGTGCGACGGCGGCCGCGGCGGCGCGGTTCGGCGGGGTGCGGTTGCGCTACGGTCTCGGCGACCTGGTCAGCGCCGTGGCGACCCGATCCGCTGCGCCCACCGACGACTGATCCACCCGGCAGCGGCGGGCGATCTCGGCCACGATCCGGGCGCCCGCGGGCTCGGCCGGGTAGGGGGTCGGACGGCGGACGAGCTCGGCCCGCCAGCCGGGGGCGTCGTCCAGCGCCGCCGTCATCGCCCGCGTCGGGTCCTGGTCCCCGAGCAGTCGGCACCAGCCGTCGAGCAGTTCGGGCCGCTCGGTGCTGTCGCGCAGCACCAGCAGCGGGCGGCGCAGGAAGCAGGCCTCCTCCTGCACGCCGCCGCTGTCCGAGACGATCAGGTGAGCCTCGGCCTCGAGCGCCAGGAACTCCACCGGGCTCAGCGGTGCCACCACCTGCACCGGGTCGAGCAGGTGCATCAGCCTCGCCCGTTCGGCCCGGTTCCTGGTGTGCGGATGCATCGGCAGGATCAGCGGCAGCCGCTCGGCGATCGCCGCGAAGGCGGTCAGCAGCTCGCGCAGCCGGGCGTCGTCCTCGATGTTGGACACCCGGTGCATCGTGGCCAGCACGTAGGAGTCGGCGCTGACGCCGAAGCGTTCGAGGACGGCGAGTCGATCGGCTGCCGCCGGCAGCAGGATGTCGAGGGCATCGAACAGCGTGTTCCCCGTCAGCACGATCCGATCGGGCCGGACCCCTTCGGCACGAAGCCGTTCCACGTTGGTGGCGGCCGGCGCGCAGCAGACGTCGGCGATCCGGTCCACGAGCAGACGGTTGCTCTCCTCCGGCATCGACAGGTCGTCGCTGCGCAGCCCCGCCTCGATATGCACCAGCAGGGTGCCGGTCGCGTTGGCCGCGAGCGCGCCCGCCAGCGTGGAGTTGGTGTCCCCCTGGACCACCACGGCTGCGATCGGTCGGCCGCGCGCCTGCTCCTCGAGCAGATGGCGGGTCAACGCCGCCGTCGCGGTGCCGATCTGGACGCCGCGGTGGGAGCCGCCGACCTCGATCCGCACGCCGGGGGCCGGCAGACCGAGGTCCTGGCTCACCGCGCCCCAGAGGCGTTCGTCGTAGTGCTGCCCGGTGTGGGCGACGACCGCCCGGTCGCCCAGCTCACGCACCACCGACAGGAGTTTGACCGCCTCGGGCCGGGTGCCGACCACCACCAGCACCGAGCCGCGCCGAGGCCCGTTCGCCGGTCCCTGAGTCATTGCCGCCTCAGCTCCCTCAACTCCACCAGCGCTCCACGGTCCAGGGCCACAAGAACGGTCGCATACACCGCGGTCAGGACCGCGCCCAGCCACAGTAGGCCCACGAACGAGGACACCGGCGGCGCCCATCCCGCCGTCCGCAATCCCTCATGGACGGCGACCGTGGCCAGCGCCGCGAGCGCCGGGCCCCGCAGCACCGCCGCCGTGGCGAGGGTGACGATGCCGGCCCGCCGCAGTGCCACCAGAACGCCCACCCCCACCACCGCGGCCGCGGCGACCTGCGCCCAGGCCACCGCGACGATCGCCGTCTGCACCCCGTCGCGCCGGCCCCAGAGGACGGCCGCGACGGCAAGGACGGCGAGCAGGACGACGTGGCAGGCCTGGGCCGCCAGGAAGACCCTGGGGCGCCCCGCCGCCCGGAGGGCGTCGTACCCGGCGAGCAGTGCCCCCAGCAGCAGCCCGTAGCCGCACAGCACCGCGAGCACCGGCGCCGAGGGGGCCCACCGCTCGTCGATCACGACGATCCGGGGGGAGAGCAGGGCCAGCAGCAGGTACAGGCCGCCGGTGGTGGCGATCAGGACGTGCACCACCCGCCTCGCGGCCGGGCGGATCGCGCGCCCGGTCCGCGTCGTGGTCCCCCGTGCGCCCCCCGCCCGCGCGCGGTCCGTGCGCTCCGTCGCTCGTTCGTCCGCACGGGCGGCCAGCCGGGCGTAGACCGGGAAGGCGACCCCGCTCAGCACCACCGCGATCATGATGTAGGGCACGAACGCGAACCGGTAGGCGTAGGAGTAGAGGCCGTTGGCCTCCTCGCCCAGGGCCCGGGTCACCACCACGTAGTCGATGTTCAGCAGGAGGACTCCGAGGAAGGCCGCCGGGCCCACGACTCTCGCCCAGGCGACGGTCTCCTCCAGATGGATGGCGTTCCAGCGCAACGGGATCCGCACCCCGACCGCCATCCCGATCAGCGGCGCCAGCACCGCCGTGACCAGCAGCCCGGCGACCGGCGACCACACCCCCGCCCCCGCCGCGGCGGCCGCGACGGTGACCGCGGCGCCGGCGATCGCGCTGCCCGCGTCGGGTAGCAGCCTGCGCCGGAAGTCCAGATTGCGGTGCAGGAACGCCATCTGCACCCCGGCGTAGGCGGTGAGGGGCAGGCCCAGACCGGCCAGACGGATCGGCCCGGCCGCGTTGGGCGCCCCCACCGCAGCGGCGATCACGCCGCCTCCGACGGCCAGGGCCAGCGTCGCGACCAGGGCCACGGCGACGCTGAGCGAGGCCACGGTCCCGGCGAACCCGCGAGGTTCGTGCCGGGTGCGGCTGATCACGTCGTAGACGCCCATCGACTGCAGCGTCTGGCCCAGGTTGACCAGGAGCACGGCGATGGTCACCGCTCCGACCTCGGCCCGGGACAGGAAGGCCCCCAGGGCCAGGGTGACGAGCACCTGCGAGCCCTTGCTGAGCAGGTTCACCAGCCCGAGCCAGGCCGTCCCACGGGCCGCCTGACTGCCCAGCGTCGTGGTCATGCCGCCGCCATCGGCGCGCGGGGACGTCGGAGGACGGCCGGCGCGGTCGCGAGCCAGAGCGCCGTCAGGACGGTCGCGAGCATCACGGCGACGGCGTCCACCAGGGTGTCCGCGCGGGCCCCCGCGGCCTCGGTCACCCATCGGGTGACGACGTAGAGGTGGGCGTGGGGCACCGCCAGGGCGGTCAGGGCCGCCGCCGGCAGCCACCGGATCGCCCGTGACCGGTCGACGGCCCGGTCCCGGCGCAGGACGGCGGCCGTGACCCCCACGGCCGCCGGGACCGCGGCCAGGGTGTCGCCGGGCTGGTGCACCACCGCGACCATGACGACCAGAACCGTCAGCAGGTCGGCCGCGGCCGACACCAGGGGATCCGATCGGGCGCCGTCGGCCTCGGCCCGGCGCAGCAGCACCCCGGCCGCGGCCAGGACGAGGACGGCGGCCAACACCTCGACGGAGCCGGGAGGGTGCCGCAGCAGCGCCCGGGACACCGTGGCCACGAGGTCGATCCGGACGGATCCGAGCGAGTCGACCGCCCCGTACCCGGTCGCCGTGGCGTAGTCGAGGTTGCGCCGCATCACGGCGAGCAGACCCGCGGGACCTCCCGTCCGGGCCAGCAGAACGGCGAGGACGGGCAGCGAGGCGAGGAGGGCCAGCAGGGTGCCCGTGAGCGCCGTCCGGGTGCGGCCACGGGCGAGCAGCAGCACGGTCAGCGGCAGCCCGAACTGGGGTTTGATCCAGGCCAGGGCCAGGCACGCGGCCGACAACCGGGGCCGGTCCCGCCAGCCCAGCGATCCGGCCACGCCGACGGCCACCAGCGGGTTGACCTGGCCCAGGTAGAGCTGGGACTTGCCGACCTGGCCGAGCAGGAGTGCCGCCGTCAGCGCCGGCCAGGCCCACGCCGGGGCGTCGACCCAGCGGCAGGCCCACCGGGCGAGCAGGGCCAGCAGGACGGCGTCCAGCGCCAGCATCATGGTCGCCGCGCTCCGGTAGCCGGGCAGCGCCAGCGGCAGACTCAGCCACAGGTGGGCGGGCAGGTAGAGGTCGAACTCCTGGACCACGGGCCAGTGCGCGAACATCGTCGCCGGGTCGTAGGGCATGCCGCCGGACCGCAACAGCTCCCGGACCGGGTAGTACGTCGCGTCGCGGAAGTCCTGCATCCGCTCGCCGCGGCCCCCGGGAGTTCCGGGCAGCGGCAGATCTGCCAGGGTGAGGCGGGCGAGGCGGGCGAGGGCCGCGAGCGCGAGCAGCGTCGCGACGGCGGTGGCCGGCCGGGTGCGCCGATCGGACTCCGACGTGAAGCGGTCTCGCGTGGGCTCAGCCGACCGCGACACCGGCGATGCCCGTACCGTGCGTGCGCATGGCCACCAGGGCCGTGGTCAGTGCCGTGGGTGTGGTCCGCCCGATGCGGACGGAGAGAACAAGATGGCTGAGCGGGTTCGGCTGGACCCGGACCGCGTCGTCCGTCGACCCGAAGCTCCGTGAGCTCATGGGCGCGAACAGGCCGGGACGTCCCGAGGACGCCTGAGCCGTCTCGCCGGCCGTGGAGACCTCCTCGGCCGGGCCCCCCGGTGCCGGGACCGTGGCCCTGAACCGCTCGGGTGAGGTGGCCGCGGTCAGCAGGTCGTCGGCGTCGGCGGTCACGGAGGAGGCGACGGGATCCATCGGCAGGCCCGCGTCGCGGGCCACCCGCAGGTCGCGCAGGGCGTTGCGCAGCCTCGGCGCCAGATCCTCGCGCAGCGGCTGCCCGGCGGGGACGACGGTGATCTCGGTCGCCAGCGGCCGCTGCACCAGCAGATGGGCCGCGAGCAGGTTGAGGCCCTGCCCGTCGTCGCCGAGGGCGACGACGGGAGGTACCTCGCCGCCGGTCGCGAACGTCTCCTCGACGACCTGCTCCACGTCGGCGACCGTGAGCAGGCGTGGCCGCAGGGCCTGGACCAGCACCACCGTGACCAGGGCGGCGAGCAGGCCGGTGACGATGCCCAGGCCCAGGGCCAGCCGCGGATCCTGCTCCACCTTCTGCACGGTCGGGGCGCCGCTGCCGATGGGTTTGAGGACGGCCACCGGTTCCAGCAGATCGGCGGCCTGGATCTGGGCCACCAGCGCTTTCATCTCCTCGGTGGCCAGCCTTTCGTCGTCGGCCACCACGCTGATCCGGGCGACACTCGAGCCCGGTACCAGTTCGACGGTGATGTCGTTGCCCAACTGCTGCAGCGGCGGCGCGGCGGGGACGGCCTTGCGGATCGCGGTGAGGGTGCCGTCGGAGACCGCCAGTTCGGGCAATGCCTGCATGGTGAGCGAGACCACGGCGCCGTAGTCGCTGGTCACCGTCTGGTCGCTCACCGTCGGCGAGGCCACCAGGCCCAGCCTGGCGCTGAAGGAGTCGGGTCGGCTGAGCATCACCAGGACCACCAGCGCCAGCACCCCCACGAAGGCCACCACGGCGGGGACCAGCGCACGACGGAAGGCGGCCAGGGTCTGGGCGCCGGTCATGGTGTGTCCGTCCCGTGGTCAGGCGAGTGGGCTGTGCGCCCCCGAGCGGTCGGCCTCGCGGTCAGCAGGTCTCTCAGCAGTCGATCGTAACGACGCATCATCGTGCCCGGGTCGTAGTTGTCGGAGATCACCCCGAGCGCTCGGGCGCCGGCCTCCCCGGCGGCGCGGGGGTCGTCGAGCAGCGTGGTCAGGGCCTCGGCGAGGGCCCGCGGGTCGCGGCGCGGGACCAACAGGCCTCCGCCGTCGCGCAGTGCCTCGGCCAGCCCGTCGACGGCGGTGGCGACCACGGGACGCCCCGCGGCCATGGACTCCAGGACCGCCACCGGAAGTCCCTCCCAGTCGCTGGCGAGGGTGGTGACGGTGGCAGCGGCCAGCAGCCGGGGGACGTCGGAGCGGGCCCCGAGCAGCTGCACCCGCTTGGCCAGGCCGAGCTCGTCGCGCAGCCGGGCCACCTGGTCGCGGGTCGGTCCGTCGCCGGCGATCAGCAGCACGGCCGGTTCGGGCACCAGCGCCCAGGCCCGCAGCAGGACGTCGTGCCGCTTCTGCTCCGCCAGCCTGGCCAGGCACAGGGCGACCGGGACGTCCTGGGGCAGCCCGAGCTCCTCGCGGGCGGTGGCCTGGGGCGGCAGCGACGGTGGGGTGACGGCATTGGGGATCACCTCGACCCGCCGGGCCCGCAGACCGACCGCCTCCAGCCGGGAGCGGATCGCCCCGCTGACGGTGATCACGGCGTCCGGCGCCCGCGAGAGCAGCCGGGCCGAGTGGCGGTAGTCGGCCTCGGCGACGCCGTGGAAGACGGTGACCAGGGGCGCCCTGTGGTTCAGCGACCGCAGGGCCAGCCAGGACGCGGCGGTGACACCGACGTTGTGGGCGATGACGACGTCCGGGTCCGCCCGGCGGATGGCCGTGCGGGTGCCCTGCAGGGCCCGCGCGAAGCCCAGCGGCCGGCGTCGGGACAGCGGTACCCGGTGCGCGCCGACGGCCCCGGCGGCGACCAACTCGTCCTCACGGTGGCCGCCCGCGCTGGCCACGTCGCTGGTCCAGCCCACCTCGGCGCCCCGGCGCACCAGCTCGACCACCAGCGACTCGGCGCCGCCGGTGCCCATCTCACCGATGGTGTGCAGCACGCGCAGGTTCACGGCGCCGCTACGGTTCGTCGGTTGCGGGTGCGCACCTCGAGCGCGGCCGCCACGGCCACGGCGGCCCACAACGGCAGGTAGTACTCCTCGGACAGGAAGAACGACGAGGTGCACAGCGCCAGCAGGCTGGCCTGGCAGGCGAAGGCCGTCAGCAGGGTGGCGTCGTCGGGCGGGACGTGGGCCCGGTGCAGCCGGCGGATCGCCAGCTCGGCGGCCACGAAGGCCGCCAGGATCGTGGCCAGGAACGCGGCAAGGCCGAGCGCCCCGAGCTCCGCGCCCACCTCGAGGTACATCTGGTGCGTCACCGGGGTCGGTTCGGCGAGCTCGGCGAAGCCCGAGTACTTGACGTACCCGGATCGCGCGCCGCCCGGACCGACGCCCAGCAGGGGATTCGAGCCCAGCATCCGCAGCGCCGCCTCCCAACGCAGGGTGCGGGTCTCGATGTTGGTCGAGGCGATGGAGCGCTTCTGATCGAGGGCGACCTGGATCTGGTCGTAGGCGACGGTCAGCACCAGCGCTGCCACGACGGCCAGCAGTCCGGCCCCGAACGCCAGCAGCCGGCCCGGCACCAGCCGGCGCCAGACGACGTAGCCCAGGGTCGCCATGACGGCCATGGCACCGCCGCGGGAGACGGTGGCGGCCGATCCGGCGAGCAGGACGGCCAGCACGAGTGCCAGCGCCAGCGCTCGCCGGCCGCGGGCCCGGCCCAGGCGGACCAGGGCGATCGGGGCGGCGGCGGTGAGCACGTAGGCCAGGTCGTTCGGATCCTCGAGGGGACCGGTCGCCCGGGGGGAGTCGAGCACCACGAAGCTCACCAGGGCGCCGGCCCCCGCGATCAGGGCGCCGACCATCAGGGCGCTGAGGGCGGCGCTCGGATGCACGTCGTGGGAGAGCACGTCGACCAGGGCCACCGTGAGGACCAGGAACGGCAGCCAGCGGAGCAGGCTCTCGACGGCATAGCCGTTGTCGAGGTGCGTGGCGGCCGAGATCATCACGACCATGGCCAGGGCGGCGACCGCCGCGACGATCGGATGGAAGGTGACCAGGGGGCGGCGGGTCCACAGCCGGTGGGCCACCCAGGCGAGCAGGAACATCCCCGGCGCCAGCTTCGCCATCCCCGGGTGCACCTGCATGAGATAGCCCTCGATCTGCGCCGAGGCCAGGGCCGCCACGGTGGTGACCAGCAGGATGACGGCCCCCGGCCCACGACGGGTGGCTGCGGCGGGCGGCTGTGGCAGTGCGCGCGGAGGCCGTGCCTTGGTCAACGGCATCCGGCGGCTCCATCGATCTGTCCGGTGGGTCAGCAGGACAAGGCCCCGGTGCTCTGTCGCGCCGGCCGGTTCCAGCGATTACTGACCGTCAGCGTAGCCGCAGGCCCGCCGGAGCGTCGGCGATCCGACGTGCCGGCACACGCCCGGGCCGGCGAGAAGGTCACCCGAGTCGCAGGATCACCGCGGAGTAGGGGCCGAGCGTCTGCCGGCCGGCCGGTGACCCGTTCGCCAGCCGGGCAGTGGCCGGCGGCGAGACGCTCACCGTGGTCTGCGTCGGGTTCACCGCCACCCAGGCCGACCGGTAGCTGCGGGTCCACGCTCCCGAGGACAGCCTGACCGGGGTTCCGGCGGACCCCAGCGGCCAGTCCATCTCGGGGATCGAGGGCAGGGTGGAGTATCCGGCCCCGGGCTCGGTCGAAGGCATCCAGTAGGCGTCGGCGTCGCCGCGGACCAGCACGCTGGCGAAGCCGTACAGCAGCGTACGGCGGTCCGTCGGCTGGGCCCGGGTGATCGCCAGACTGATCCCCGGGGAGCGCATCTCGTCGGTCTGGGCCATCCAGCCGTCGCCGCCCCAGTCGCCGACCCAGCCGTCCGTGGCGGACTCCCCGAAGTGGGCGAAGTTCTCCTCCATGGCGCCGCCGTAGCGGGAGTGGGCGGCCCACCGGCCGGAGTAGAGCCGGGCGTCGGAGATGTTGGGCACCAACAGCTTTCCCCGCGCCTGCAGCGCCGCTCCGGCGCGGTCGATCAGGGCCTGGAACCCGGCGCGCAGCCGGGAGTCGGTGCTCGCGCGCGTGGGGGATCCGGCCAGGAGGGCTGAGGTGTACCACTCCAGGGTGCTCATGTCGTTGTCGGCGAGGACGCCGTCCCACGGGGCCGACGTGACGCTGGCCACCACGTTGTTCACCCAGGCCTGCTGGTACCCGGTGTTCCAGACCGCCATCTGCCAGTGGCCGGGGTAGGGGTTCCAGGCGATCCGGTTCCCAGAGGTGTCGGTGGCGAACCAGGCGGGCGAGGCCGCGGAGTACAGCACCCCGCCCGAGCGGTTGGACGCACTGTCCGAGCTCCGGGTGCTGGCCAGGCACTGGTACATCAGCACCAGGACCGAGGGATCGCGCTGCTTGAGCCGGGTGGCCAGGGCGCCGTCCCAGGAGTTGAGGATCACAACCCCGTAGCGGGAGGCCACCGCGTCGATCTCGGCCGCGCTGGGTGAGCGCCCGATCGAGTTGAGCAGGCCGCGGCGCGCGCTCCGACCCGTCGCGGTCGTGGACCCGGCGGCGGAGGACCGTTCCGGGACGGTCACCGCACGTGACCAAGACGACGCGGCTCGTAGTTGCCCGGGCGTCGTCGCCGCGCCCGTGGCGCCCGACTCCGACGACCCCGACGAGCCCGACCCCGACGAGCCCGACCCCGACGAGCCCGACCCCGACCCCGACCCCGACGAACCCGTCGTTGCCGAACCCGGGGAACCCGTGCCCGGGCCGGAGGAAGCCGAGGTGCCGGGGCTGCGCGTGATGTCGGGGGTGGGCCGCTCAGTGGCGCCGTCGCTGCCGTCCGGCGCCGTCGACGGCGCGGGTTCGAGCCGGGTGATCGCCCGGTCCGCGGAGACCGAGGGGAACAGCATCAGGGGCAGGGCGATGGCGGCGACCGCCACCAGCATCACCGCCAGTAGCGGACCGCCGCGGCGCCACCGGC
>CAYYCE010000041.1:10787-12323 GCA_964469635.1 uncultured Kineosporiaceae bacterium | reverse complement strand
CAGCTCGCCGGCATCCCCTACACGGACTACCTGGCCGAGGCGCTGCCGCAACAGTTCCTGCTCCAGGATTTCGTGATCACCTACCCCATCGTCTACGGCTCGGAGCTGTACCGGGCCAACGCCTGGTTCGGGCTCGAACCCTCGTTCGTGTCCATGCAGCTCGGCCTCGGCCTGATCGCGGGCTTCCTCTCCGGGGTGAGGCTGCGCCTGCTGCTGCTCATCATCGTCGGTCTGGTGGCCGCGACCGCGGGCTCCGGGCTGGCGATCGTCGCCGTCGCGTTCCTGGTCATGCTGGGCTACCCGGTGCGCAACAACCTGGTGCGCTACCTGCCCCTGGCGATCGCCGGGGGGGCGGCACTGGTCCTCACGCCCTTCGGCCAGTCGATCCTCGGTCGGCTGACCGAGGCCGGCGACTCCCAGTCCTCCACCAGCCTGCGCGGCATCCTGCCGTACGCCTACGTCTGGCCCCGGTGGATCTACGACCCGATGGCGGTGCTGCTCGGCCGCGGTCCGGGCTCGTCGCAGAAGATCGTCGGCGAGTCCGGCATCCTGGGCCTGCTGACCCCCAGCCCGGTGAAGATCTTCGTCGAATACGGCCTCGTGGTCGGCCTGCTCGTGGCGGGCTGCCTGCTGTTCGCCTACGTCGGCGGTCCGAGCCGCTCGCTGTCGGTCACCCTGCTGGTCTCCCTGTGGATGCTGCAGCCCGGTACCACCACCGTGATCGCGGTGCTGCCGCTGTTCCTGGTCAGCACCTGGTGGGCCCCGCGGGTCGACCCGGTCCTCGAGAGCGATCACGCCACCTACGCCGCGGCGCGGAGCTGGCTCACCCGGGCCTCGCGGTGGCGGGCGTTCCAGAGCGCCGGCAGCTGGCGGATCGGTCGGCGAGGTTCGGTGGCCACCGGCGCCTCGACCGTGCGAGGGTCGGGCACATGACCCGGGTCAGCGTCGTGATGCCCGTGCTCAACGAGGAGCGCAGCGTGGCGGACGCCGTTCGCTCGGTCCTCGACCAGTCCTTCACCGATCTCGAGCTGCTCGTCCTGGACGGCGACTCCACGGACGGCACCGCCGCGATCGTCCGGGCCATCGCCGCCGTCGAGCCGCGGGTCGTCCTGGTGCGCAACCCAGGGCGGACCATCCCCAGCGCGCTGAACATCGCGCTGCGCCGGGCGACCGGGGAGTTCATCGCCCGGGTGGACGGCCACGCCTCGGTCAACGTCACCTACCTCGAGCGCGGGGTGGCGACGCTCGACGCCGATCCGCAGGTCGCCGCGGTGGGCGGCCGCCGGATCGGGGTCGCCCGCACCCCCTCGGGCGTGGCCGTCGCCAGCGCACTGTCCAGCAGGTTCGGGGTCGGCGACTCGATCAACCACTACGCCCTGCAGGCGCAGGACACCGACCATGCCTCGTTCGGGGTGTTCCGGGTCGCGGTGCTGCGATCGATCGGCGGCTGGGACGAGGACCTGCTGGTCAACGAGGACGTCGACCTCGACCACCGGATCCTCGCCCAGGGGCACCGGATCCGGTTCGACCCGGACA
>CAYYCE010000041.1:0-10777 GCA_964469635.1 uncultured Kineosporiaceae bacterium | reverse complement strand
GCGCTACGGCCGGGGCAAGGCGGCGATGGTGCGCAAGAACGGTCGCGGCGCCGTCCGGATCCGCCACCTCGCCCCGCCGGCGCTCGTGGTGGTCCTCGCCCTGGCCGTGCCGGCGTCCGTGCTCGGCTGGTGGTCGGCGGTGATGTTCCTGTGCGGTCCCTATCTGGTGGCCGTGGTGGTCGCCGCGGGCCACACCCTGCTCACCGGCGAGAAGATCGACGAGCCGCCGATCGGCGGGCGGCTCGCCCGATCGGCGGGCGCCCGATCGGGTGGCAATCCGCCGGACGGCGCGGCCCGGCCGCCCGGCCGCCGACCGGGGCTCCTACGGCTGATCGGCAGCTTCGCCGCGATGCATCTGGGTTGGGGTCTGGGCTTCCTCGAGGGCCTGGTGCTGCGGTTGCCGCCGGCCACCGCGAGCGCCCGGGTGCCGGCGGCGGCCCCGAGGCGGACGGTGGTCGTTCACGACGACGCGCCCGGCGGGGTGGGGCGGCTGCCCTCCTCGAAGGCGCAGGCCAGCGCCACGCCACCGAGGGCCGACGGCCGCTAGACCGGGCTGCGCCAGCCCGGGCCCGACCGCACATCACGCGGCGTCGAACGGCCCGGCGGTCCCCGCCCGGCGGTGACGTGCACCGCCTTCCGGACCGCTCCGCGCCAGCTTTCGGCGGCTGGTCGGCCGTCGGGCCCGTCATCCCGGCGGGGCAGGTCTCCGCGGCCGCGCGCAGCGCCCCGACGGACCGTGTCGCCGCCGTCCCGGCACCGGGTGAATCGTGGGTTCGGCCTACAGGGACCCCGTGTCCCGCACCGAATCCCAACAGGTCGATTCGTCGTCCTGTGGGGGTTCACGATGCGTGCCACCGTCCCGTCCGTCGCGGCCAGGCTTCGCCGCCTGGTCCTCTCCGGCGCCCTGACCGTGGCGTTGGTCGCCGCGCTGTCGCCCGGGTCCGCCCGGGCGGAGGCGTTCGGCCAGGGGCAGCGACAGGTCAACGGGGGGGCCGCGAAGAGTAGTGTCACCGCCTCGTCGCGTTCCGTGGGGGCCAAGGCGAGGCAGCTGTACGGCGTACCGCGATCGGGGCTGCCGTGGCACACCGGGATCTGGACCGGCAACGGGATGTCCGCCTCGCGCACCATCGCCGCCGAGAGGTGGATCGGGCACCGCTACGACTTCACCACCGTCTACCCGGGGTACGGCACCTGGGCCGAGATGGCCGACAGCGCCTGGACCATCACGCTGATGAAGGGTTGGACGGGGCGGTTCGCCTACGGGCTTCCCCTGTTGCCCAACAACCGCCGGGGCCAGTGGAACGACATCCTGTCCGGCAAGCGCGACTCCGTGTTCCGGAAGATCGCCCGTGACCTCAAGAACGGCGGCCGCGGCGATGCCGCCGTCCGGGTCGGGCTGGAGGGCAACGGCAACTGGTTCGCCTGGGGGGCCACCTACAGCACCGCCCCGCAGTTCAGGAAGGCCTTCCAGCGCGTGGTCAGGATCATGCGGAAGGAGTCGCCGAAGCTGACGTTCTGGTTCGACACCTCGTCCGGGTTCGGCCTGCAGGGTCAGCACAACCGGATGGACGCCCTGAAGGTGCTCTACCCCGGGGACGCCTACGTCGACGGCATCTCCATGGACCACTACGACTTCTGGGAACTGCAGGCGAAGAACATCACGGCCTGGAACCGGTCGCTGAAGCCGGTCAAGGGACCGGGGCTGCTCGATGCGGCGCTGTTCGCCCGGGCCCACAAGAAGGGCTTCGCGGTCCCCGAATGGGGTGTCCACGGCGGGTCCGGGGTGCACGCCGGCGGTGACAACGCCTTCTTCATCCGGAAGATGCACGACTTCTTCCTGGCATTCAAGGACGTCCTGGTCTTCGAGTGCTACTTCAACGAACCGGACTCCTACATCCGCAACTCCATCTTCTCGCCCGTGCAGATGCCCAAGGCCTCGGCCATGTACCGCAAGCTGTTCTGAACCGGGCGCGCCCGGGGAGGTCGTCGAGAGCGGCTACAGTCGTCCGGAGGCGTCCGGACCCGATCGGATGCTCTGCTCGCCGACCGACCCGGGACGCGAGGCGCAGGACGACGAGCGGAGCCCGGCCACGGTGAGCAATCCGACCTGGGAGAGCCAGCGTTCGGTGGCAGCCCCGGATGCCGGCCCGCCGGGTGACGGGCCGGGCCCGGAGCCCCCGACGTCGGGGGGGCCGAGCGGTCCGCGGCGCCACCTTCACCTGGTGCGGCTGGCCAGCTGGAACGTGCTCGATCAGGTGCTGTCCGCGCTGACCAACATCGTGCTGGCGATCCTGGTCGCCCATCACGTGGGCAGGGAAGGTTTCGGCGCCTTCGCGGTCGCCATCCTGGTGTTCAACGTCTGTATCGGGATCGAGCGGGCGCTCGTCGGCCAGCCGATGAGCATCCGGTACAGCAGCGCCGGCGGCGCCCGGCTGCACTCAGGTCGTTCCCGGGCCATGGGGACGGCGTTGGCGGTCGGCCTGGGCGGATCGCTGGGCTGCCTCGCGGCCGGGGTCCTGCTCGGGGGGCAGCTGGGGTCCGTCCTGATCGCCACCGGTGCGGTGATGCCGTTCCTGATGATGCAGGACGCCGCCCGGCTGATCTTCTTCGCCCGGTCGCAGGCCAAGCTGGCGGCCGTGAACGACGCCCTCTGGGCCGTCATCCAGTTCGGCGGGATCCTGTTGCTCCCGTTGCTGGCGACGCCGACGGCCTCGAACCTCGTGTTGGTCTGGGGAGGCGCCGCGGCGGCCTGCGTGGTGGTGGCGCTGAGCCAGCTCTCGGTGTTGCCGGATCTGCGGGGGGCCCGCTCGTGGTTGCGCGAGCACCGGGACATCTCCGGGTACCTGCTGGCGGAGTACCTGCTGGGGGCGGGGGCGTTCCAGGGCGGCATCCTGGCGGTCGGCGCCCTGATCGGGGGCAGCGAGGGCCTGGCCATCATCGGCGCCTTCAAGGCGGCCCAGGTGGTGCTCGGCCCGCTCAACATGCTCGCCACCGCGCTGCAGACCTTCGCACTGCCGGAGTTGTCGAAGCGGCACTGGCTCACCGGCGGGCAGCGGTGGCGGGTGGCTCTGGGGCTCGGCGGCTTCATGGCCACCGTCGCGGCCACGTATTCGGTGGTGCTGCTCCTGCTCCCGGAGTCCGCGGGCCGGGTGTTGTTCTCGGAGAGCTGGGACGGTGCGCGCGACGTCCTGCTGCCGATGGCCCTCGGCGCGACGGCGGGCATGATCTGCCAGGGGTGTGCCCTGGTGATCTATTCGATGGGGCTGGCGCGGCGGACCTTCCGGATCATGTCCGTGGAGGCGCCCCTGGTGTTCAGTCTGATGATCACCGGTGCGGTCACCGGTGGCGCGGTCGGCGCCGCGTGGGGCATGTGTCTGGACCAGGTGAGCTTGGTGCCGTTGTGGTTCTGGACGTTGCGCGGAGTGCTGCGCGACTCCTCGTCGGTCAGCGCCGCCGCCCGGAACCGCGGTTGAGCCGGTCGGGCAGCGCCCGCCGCAGCCCCCGCCAGGGTCGTTGCATGGTCACCGCCCTCACGATCGGGTAGCGGGCCATCAGCTCTCCTGCCGGTAGGATCTCGTACCCGTCGTCGAGGAGACCGGCCAGGACGGCGGCCGTGACGGCGCCGCGCGAGAACGTCGGCGGCGCGCCTGCGCCCCCGCCGTCCATGGTGTCCTCGGTGACGTCGTGGAGCAGCACGATCGCACCGGGGTGACGGGCCCGGACCGCGCGCCCGGCCACCGCCTCGGCGGTGTCCTCCAGCCAGTCGCGCGCCCAGGCCGTCCAGTAGACGACGTCCATGCCCAGGGCCCGGGCCGTCAGGAACTGCGCCATGCCCTGGGCTCCGTAGGTCGGGCGGTAGAGCCGCACCGGGCGGCCGGTGACCGCCTCCAGCCGGCGGCGGCCGGTGCGGACGGCGCGCGCGGCGGTCCGCGCGGGGAGGTCGGTCAGCCGGGCGTGATCGATGCCGTGCAGGCCGATCTCGTGACCGTCGTCGAGCATGCGCCGGATCAGCTCCGGGTGGCGCTCGGCCTTCTCGGCCAGGACGAAGAAGGTGGCGCGCACCCCTCGGCCGTCCAGCTCGCCGAGGATCTGTGGCGTGTGCTCCGGATGCGGACCGTCGTCGTAGGTCAGGGCGATGATGCGGTCGTCGGTGGCCACCCGCATCGCCGAACTCAGCGGCGCGAGAACCGGCCGCCCCCAGCGGAGCAACCGGTCGGGCGGCGGCAGGTGCCGGGGCCCCGGAGCCCCGTGGTCGCCAAGGTCCCGTTCGCGGACCAGCAGGGTGGCGTCGGGCATCCCTCAGGTCTACACCATGATGCGATGCGGGCCGTCGGATGCCGTCCTGTGCCATGAGCCTCCGGGTACCAGCCGTGGCGCGAAGGTCGGGGGCGTAGAGTTCAAAGAGGATTCACCGTGAAGTCAGGGGACTACTCAACGAAGTCAGGCTCATGAACAACCCATCCGAACCGCCCCCCGACAGGCTTTCGAGCGGTGGGCCGTCCTCTGGGGAGGTCGTCCTCACCGTCGTGGTCGCGTGCCTCAACGCCGCCGGGACCCTGGGCGAGCAGTTGGAGGCCCTGGCGACGCAGTTCTGCCCCGTTCCGTGGGAACTGCTCATCTGCGACAACGGCTCGACCGACGCCACGGCGGACGTGGTCGCCGGGTTCGCCGCCCGCCTGCCGATCGTGTCGGTGGACGCCAGCGCCCGCCGTGGCCCGGGCGCCGCGCGCAACATCGGCGCCGATCGCGCCCGGGGCCGGTGGCTGGCCTTCTGCGACGCCGACGACGTGGTGGCCGAGGACTGGCTCGAGCGCATGTGCGCCGCCCTGGCTCGCCACGAATTCGTCGCCGGCCGGTTCGAGGGCCGGCGCCTGAACTCCTCCCGGACCCTGCGCTCGCGCGCTCTGGACCAACAGGAGGGGCTGCAGCGGTCGGCGGACGGCCGGGGGCTGCCGCACGCCGGGGCCGGGAACATGGGGATGCACCTGGAGGTGTTCCGACGCGTCGGCGGTTTCGATCCCGACGTCCCCTGCCTCGAGGACACCGAGCTGAGCTGGCGGATTCAGCGCCACGGGGTGGTGCTGGAGTACCTGCCGGATCTCGTGGTCCACGTCCGGCTCCGGGCGACGCTGGTGGACATGTATCGTCAGGCCTTCGGATACGGGCTGGCCCACGCGCTGATCGAGTGCCGTCACGGCCATGGCGGTGACGACACGGACGACCAGGGCGGGCGGATCGTGGCCTCCGACGGCGGCCGCGGGCCCCGGGCCGTGCTCCGGGCCTGGCTCGGGGGCCGCCCCAGCCTGGGACGGCTGGTCTGGCAGTGGGGTTGGCACCGGGGCTACCACCATGGTCTGCGACGGCGGCCAGTGACGGACACGGTGAGTGTCCGGGGGGTCGGGGCCGTCGACGACACCGTGGCGCGGGGCGACACCGTGGCGGGGCGCCAGCGTCGCTGAGGGTCCTGACCGGGGCCTGAGTCGGGCGATCGTCACTGTGCGTCGAACTTCGATCGCAATAGAGAGATCCAACGGACACCAATGAAGGTGCCGGATAGGCTCGTTTGCGGGTCGGAAGCCTCTCCCGCGGCAGTCGGACCCGTCGTCAAGACCCTTCGATGGTGACCCTGCGGCACGGGGGCGGTCCCGCGCCCAGGCGCATGTCCGAGGGAGCGGAGCGGATTGGGAGTACGTGTGAGGAATACCGGCAGCGTCGACCGGGGCGACGCACGGTCGGTTGGTTCCGGGTCGCGTGACCCGTGGACGGTCGACCTCACCGAGTCGGGCGCGGGGAACGCCTCGGCGCGCGGCGGTGCCGTCGCCACCGCCATATCCGTCGAGACCCGTGCCACGGCCCCGGACGTCGAGCTCAGGCTTCCCGAGCCGGGTTCTGCACCGGCGCCCACCCCGTCGCGCACGGTGCGCAGCCGGCGGCGCGAGGACCTGCTGGGCCGCTACGGCGTTCAGCCGTTGCTGGTCGCCTGCGATCTGGCGGCGGCCGGCGCCGGTGTGCTGCTGGTCGGCCTGCTCTCCGGTCAGTGGGTCGGCCGGGTCCACCTGGTGTTCGTCGCCGTGTTGGTCGTCGCGTTCGCCGTCGGCCACCTCTACCGCTCCCGGTTGTCGATGTCGCTGCTGGACGACGTCCCGCGGCTGCTCGGGCGATGGCTGGCTGCCATGGCCATCACGATCCTGATCCAGGCGGGCTTCACCCGACTGCGGTGGGACCTGGTGCTGGTCAAGTGGGAGGTCGTCGGGGCGGCTGCGGCCACCCTGGGCTTCCTGCTGCTGTTCCGCGCCATCGGCTACGGCCTGGTGCGGCGGCTGCGCCGCCGGCGCCGGGTCGTCCACCGCACCCTCGTGCTCGGCGCCGGACGGGTGGGCGCCCAGGTGGCCGAGGTGCTGCTGGACCGCCCCGAGTACGGGCTGCACCCGATCGGCTTCCTGGACTCCGACCCGTGGCTGGGACCGAACGAGCTGCCGCTGCCGATCCTGGGCAGCACCGACGCCCTCTACCACGTGCTCACCGACCACGACGTGAACAACGTCGTGGTGGCCTTCGGCTCCATGCGCGAGTCCGCCCTGGTGGACGTCATCAGGACCTGCGACCGGCTGGACATCGAGATCTTCATGATTCCCCGGCTGTTCGAACTGCACCACGTCGGCGAGGACATGGACAGCGTCTGGGGGATACCGCTCGTCCGGCTGCGCCGCGCGGCCCGCCGCAGCCGCGGCTGGCAGCTCAAGCGGCTCTTCGACCTGCTGATCGCCGTCGTGGCGCTGGTGGTGCTGTCGCCGATCCTGGTGATCGCCGCGATCGCCGTCCGGCTCGAGGGCGGGCCCGGGATCATCTTCCGGCAGGAGCGGGTCGGCGTCGACGGCCGCCGGTTCCCGGTGATGAAGTTCCGCTCACTCAAGCCGGTCGACGAGACCGAGTCGCAGACCAACTGGAACATCTCCCACGACGACCGGCTCGGCCCGGTCGGGAAGTTCCTGCGGAAGTCCTCGATCGACGAGCTGCCACAGCTGATCAACCTCCTCAAGGGTGAGATGAGCATCGTCGGGCCGAGACCCGAGCGGCCGCATTTCGTGGACCAGTTCTGCGAGGCCTATCCTCGCTACGTCGCCCGTCACCGGGTGCCCTCGGGACTGACCGGGTGGGCTCAGATCCACGGCCTGCGCGGTGACACCTCGATCGCCGATCGGGCCCGATTCGACAACTACTACATCGAGAACTGGTCCCTGTGGCTCGACGTGAAGATCGTCCTTCGTACCGTTGGCTCGGTGATCCGCGGTGACGGTGGCTGATCGTCGTCCGTCGCCCGGAGTCGCCCGCCGGGCGCCGGGTGGCGTGCCGGGGGCAGGTGCGCCGCGCAGGATTCCACGATGAAGGCAGTTGTGCGATGAAGGCAGTGATCCTCGCCGGGGGCTTGGGGACCAGGCTCGCCGAGGAGACCTCGGTGCGGCCCAAGCCGATGGTGAACATCGGGGGGTACCCCATCCTCTGGCACATCATGAAGACCTACGCCACTCACGGGATCAACGACTTCGTCGTCTGCTGCGGGTACCGCGGTGACGTGATCAAGGAGTGGTTCGCGACCTACTACCTGCGGACCAGCGACGTCACCTTCGACCTGGCCAAGAACGAGGTCGAGTACCACACCCCGCGTGGTGAGCCGTGGCGGGTGACGCTGATCGACACCGGCGAGAAGACGATGACGGGAGGCCGGCTCAGGCGGGTCCGTCACGTGCTGGGGGAGGATACGTTCTGCATGACCTACGGGGACGGCGTGGGCGACGTCGACGTCACCGCCGCCATCGCCCAGCATCGGACGGGCGGCCGGCTGGCCACCATGACCGTGGTGCAGCCGCCCGGGCGGTTCGGTTCCGTGGTGCGGCACGAGGGGCAGAACCGGATCGACCAGTTCAGCGAGAAGCCCCAGGGGGACGGTGCCTGGATCAACGGCGGCTACTTCGTCCTGGAACCGGGCGCCCTGGACGGCATCGAGAGCGACGCGACGGTCTGGGAGCAGGATCCGCTGCGCGACCTGGCCCACGCCGGTCAGCTCGACGCCTACGAGCACGACGGGTTCTGGCAGCCGATGGACACGTTGCGCGACAGGCAGATGCTCGAGGACCTGTGGGCCTCCGGCGAGGCTCCATGGAAGGTGTGGTAACCGCCGTCCTCGTTCCGCCCCGATCAGGTTCACCGAGACCACAGGAGTACGGATCCGATGAAGATTCTCGTCACCGGCACCGAGGGCTACCTCGGCTGCCTGGTCGCCCCCGAGTTGGCGCGCCACGGCCAGCAGGTGGTCGGCGTCGACATCGGCTACTACAAGAACGGCTGGCTGTTCAACGGCCTGGACACCTCGCCCTACACCCTGGCCAAGGATATCCGTGACATCGCCGAGGCCGACCTGGACGGCGTCGAGGCCATCGTGCACATGGCCGAGCTGTCCAACGACCCGCTCGGGCAGCTCGCACCGGACGTGACGTACAAGGTCAACCACGTCGGCTCGGTGCGCCTGGCCGAGCTGGCCAAGTCCGTCGGCATCCGGCGCTTCGTCTACATGTCCTCGTGCAGCGTGTACGGCGTGGCCTCCGACACCGTCGACGAGACCTCGCCGGTCGATCCGCAGACCGCCTACGCGGAGTGCAAGACCATGGTCGAGCGCGACCTGTCGCCGATGGCCGACGACGACTTCAGCCCCACGTTCATGCGCAACGCCACCGCCTACGGCGCCTCCCCCCGGATGCGCTTCGACATCGTGCTGAACAACCTCGCCGGCTTCGCCTGGACCACCAAGCGGATCGCGATGACCTCGGACGGAACCCCCTGGCGTCCCCTGGTGCACGCCTTGGACATCGTCAAGGCCATCGTGTGCGCGGTCGAGGCGCCGCGCGAGGCTGTGCACAACCAGGTGTTCAACGTCGGGCGCTCCGACCACAACTACCGGGTCCGTGAGATCGCCGAGACCGTCGGAGCGGTGTTCCCCGGCTGCGAGGTCACCTTCGGGCCTCCCGGCGGCGACAACCGCAGCTACCGGGTCAATTTCGACAAGATCGCCAGCCAGCTGCCCGGGTACTCCTCGGACTGGAACGCCGAGCGCGGCGCCCGTCAGCTCCACGACGTGTTCAGCGCCATCGACCTGGACGACGAGACGTTCACCGGGCGCGGCCACACCCGGCTCAAGCAGCTCGAGCACCTGATCCGCACCAAGCAGCTCGACGCAGACCTGTTCTGGACCACTCCGTTGGCCACCAACGTAGGCGAGGTCGCCGGGGGAGAGGCGAAGTGAGGTTCACGACCACCGACATCCCCGGTGTCGCGATCATCGATCTGGAACTGCGCGAGGACGACCGCGGGTTCTTCGCCCGCACCTTCTGCCGCGAGGAGTTCACCGAGGCCGGGCTCGATCCGCTGGTCGAGCAGTGCAACCTGTCGTTCAACCACAGGGCCGGCACGCTGCGGGGGATGCACCTGCAGGTGGCCCCGGCGCCGGAGGCCAAGCTGGTGCGCTGCACCCGCGGGGCGATCGTCGACATCATCGTGGACCTGCGTGACGACTCCCCGACCCGGCTGCAGCACGTCTCGGTCGAGCTGACCGCGGACAACCACCGGGCCCTCTACGTGCCGCCGTACTTCGCCCACGGCTACCAGACCCTCACCGACGACACCGAGGTCTCCTACCAGGTGAACCAGGCCTACACCCCGGGCACCGAGCGCGGCCTGCGCTACGACGACCCGGCGCTCGGGTTGAGCTGGCCGGTGCCGGTCACCGTGATCAGTGAGAAGGACCGCGGTTGGCCGCTGCTGTCGGAACGGCCGATCGTGACCGGCGGGGTGCCGGCGTGATCATCGTCGATCGGGCCCTGCAGCGCCGTGCCGCCGCGGGTGATCCGGTGCGGGTCGCCCTGGTCGGGGCCGGGTTCATGGGCCGCGGCCTCGTCAACCAGGTCGTCAACTCCGTCCAGGGGATGGAGTTGGTGGCGATCTGCAACCGCACCCGGGCGAACGCCGAGCGGGCCTACCGCGAGGCGGGCGTGGAGTCGTGCGAGGTCGCCGACGACGCGGCGGGGGTCTCGGACGCCGTGAGTCGCGGCGTCCCGGTGATCACGAGTTCGTATCAGGCCGTCGCGGCGGCCGACGGCATCGACGCCATCGTCGAGGCCACCGGGGCCGTCGAGCACGGCGCCCATGTGGTGCTGGCCGCCATCGAGGGCGGCAAGCACGTCGTCCTGCTCAACGCCGAGGTCGACGCCACGGTGGGGACCGTCCTGCGGCAGCGGGCCGAGGCCGCCGGGGTGGTGCTCACGGGCGCGGACGGCGACCAGCCCGGTGTGCAGGCCAACCTCTACCGGTTCGTGTGCGGCATCGGGCTGACCCCACTGGTCTGCGGCAACATCAAGGGGTTGCAGGACCCTTACCGCAACCCCACCACCCAGGAGTCGTTCGCCAGGCAGTGGGGCCAGGACCCGCACATGGTGACCAGCTTCGCCGACGGCACGAAGATCTCCTTCGAGCAGGCCATCGTCGCCAACGCCACGGGCATGACCGTGGAGCGTCGCGGCATGCGCGGCGCCGACCACGGCGGGCACGTCGACGAGTTGACCACCCGGTTCGACGTCGAGGCGCTCCGTGAGCTGGGCGGGGTGGTGGACTACGTGGTGGGGGCCAAACCCGGTCCGGGCGTCTATGTTCTGGCCACCCACGACGACCCCAAGCAGCGCCAGCCCAATATCTCGCTCGCAAAAGAAAAACTCGCATGGGAACCCAA
>CAYYCE010000040.1:9250-12406 GCA_964469635.1 uncultured Kineosporiaceae bacterium | reverse complement strand
CGGCGAGAGCCTGGCCACCGCCGGGCTGAGCCCCAACAACGGCCTCGGCTCGATCCTGGCCGGGCTGGACGCGCTGCCCGACGGCGACGACATCAGGGCCTCCTTCGAGGCGGAGCTCGCGGCCGGTCCGCGCCTGGCGATGGTCGACTCCGACAAGGGCATCACGAACCTGCACGTGCCCAGCGACATCATCGTCGACGCCTCGATGCCGGCGATGATCCGCACCTCCGGCCAGATGTGGGGTCCGGACGGCAAGCAGCACGACGCCCTCGCCGTGATCCCGGACTCGAGCTACGCCGGGGTCTACCAGACGGTCATCGACGACTGCCGGACCCACGGCGCCCTCGACCCGACCACCATGGGGTCGGTCCCCAACGTCGGTCTGATGGCCAAGGCCGCCGAGGAGTACGGCAGCCACGACAAGACCTTCGAGGTCCCCTCGGCCGGAACCGTGCGCGTCGTCGACGGCTCCGGCGGGGTGCTCCTCGAGCACGCCGTCGCCGGGGGCGACATCTGGCGCGCCTGTCAGACGAAGGACGTCTCGATCCGCGACTGGGTGAAGCTGGCCGTCTCGCGCGCACGGGCCACCGGTGACCCGACGGTGTTCTGGCTCGACCCGACGCGCGGCCACGACACCAACCTGATCGCCAAGGTGCACGAGTACCTGCCCGAGCACGACACCGCCGGGCTGGCTATCGAGATCATGTCCCCGGTGGAGGCCACCGCGTTCTCACTCGGACGGATCCGCCGCGGCGAGAACACGATCTCGGTGACCGGCAACGTGTTGCGGGACTACCTCACCGACCTGTTCCCGATCCTCGAACTGGGCACCAGCGCGAAGATGCTGTCCGTCGTCCCGCTGATCAACGGCGGCGGCCTGTTCGAGACCGGCGCCGGCGGCTCGGCCCCCAAGCACGTGCAGCAGTTGCTCAAGGAGGACTACCTGCGCTGGGACAGCCTCGGGGAGTTCCTCGCCCTTGCCGTCAGCTTCGAGCACCTCGCCCAGACCTACGGCAACGCCCGGGCTCAGGTGCTGGCGGACTCCCTCGACGCGGCCACCGGAACGCTGCTGAACGAGAACAAGTCCCCGGCGCGTAAGGTCGGCAAGATCGACAACCGCGGCAGCCACTTCTACCTCGCGATGTACTGGGCCCGGGAGCTGACCGCCCAGAGCGTGGACGCCGGACTGGCCGAGGCCTTCGCCCCGATCGCCGAGGCGCTGACGGCCGCCGAGGAGCAGATCGCCGGCGAGCTGATCGCCGTCCAGGGCGAACCGGTGGACATCGGCGGCTACTACCGCCCCGACAAGGCCATGACGGACGCCGTGATGCGACCGTCCGAGACGTTCAACGAGATCATCGCCCGACTCGGCTGACCTCCGTTCGGGTGACGTCCGGACACCTCGGACGCGGCCCGCGCACCCCCGGCGAATGGGCACGACGTCACGCCGCAACCGCCCCGCATGAGCACGACGTCACGCCGCAACCATCAAGCGGGCATAGCGTGACGTCGTGCTCATTCCCGGGCGATTCCAGGCGGGTGGCCAGGGGTTTCCCCGTGATGTCCGACGTGCTACGGTCCTCCCCGGTTGCACGAGCAGATCCCCGTACGTTCACGAACGCCCGCGGTGCATGAGTCCGCGGGCGTTTACCGCAGATGGGCCCTCCAGCGGTGAGGTCCGAAGGCAGGGACGTCGAGATAGTGACGCAGCCCGGGACCGGCAACCCGCCGGACCCGCCTACCGACCTCCATGCAAGGAGACAGCAGTGGCACAGGGCACCGTGAAGTGGTTCAACGGCGAGAAGGGCTACGGGTTCATCACACCCGATGGCGACAGCAGCGACGTCTTCGTCCACTTCTCGGCCATCCAGGCCGACGGGTACCGCACGCTGGAGGAGAACCAGCGTGTGGAATTCGATGTTCAGCAGGGCCAGAAGGGCCCCCAGGCAGCCAACGTGCGCGCCGTCTGAGCACACCCCCGCACGGCTGCAGGCCCCCACCGATGCTGGTGGGGGCCTGCAGCCGTCAACGGCCCCGGACGCCCCGGCGGCCGGGTCAGGGTTCGTCGGTGGCGGCGAGCCAATCCATCAGGGAGTCCATGAGCAACGGGGCCACCCCGCCGTACCCGTCGACCGAACGCATCAGGTCCCGGGCCCGCTCGACGTCGTGCTGGGCCACCGCCGCCAGCACCTCCGCGGCGCAGGCGTGGAACCTCGTGTGCAGTTCGCCGACCTTTGCGGTCCGCACCGGGTCGAGCGCCCGGGCGGCATCCGAGTGCAGCCACTGGCCGAAGACGCAGGCGTCGTCACGCCTCGTGGTGGCCACGTCGACACCCTCGGGCAGCCGCTGGCCGGAGACGGCAGCGCCGAGTCGCTGCTTCCACGCGGCGTGCGCCGAGACCGCCGCCCGCAGCGGGTGCGGTTCGACGCCACGGCTCAGTGACTCGACGTGCGCCCGCTGCTGCTCACCTGTGGTCCGCAAGCGATCCAGCCACAGCCGGGCGCGGTCCATGGCCTCCCGGGCCGATCGGGCGGCCTGCGCCGTGCTGGTGACCGACGCATCGAGTTCCGACACCGCGCCGGCCACCGAGGTGGCCGACCGGGTGATCTCGCCGATCACGGCGCTCTGCTCCTCGACCGCCGCGGCGATCGTCTGCTGCAACGACATCACCCGGTTCAGCACCCCGTCGATCCTGGTCACG
Source organism: uncultured Kineosporiaceae bacterium (assembly GCA_964469635.1). Taxonomy (GTDB): domain Bacteria; phylum Actinomycetota; class Actinomycetes; order Actinomycetales; family Kineosporiaceae; genus JADJPO01. The sequence goes on along the minus strand of CAYYCE010000040.1, from coordinate 9,705 downwards.
GACCCACGAACCTGATTGCTGTCGTCGACGAGTTGGGCCAGCTGATCGGCGATCACCGTCGTGGCCTCGCCGGTCTGCGCCGCCAGGTTCTTGACCTCCTCGGCCACGACGGCGAACCCGCGACCGGCGGCCCCGGCCCGGGCGGCCTCGATGGTGGCGTTCAGCGCCAACAACCGGGTCTGGTCCGAGATGCCGTTGACGGTCTGGACCACGTGGTCGATCGAGGCGCTCGAGGCGGTCAGCCGCTCGACGGAGCCCACCACCTCGGCGACGACGGTGCCCGCCTCGTGAGCCGCCTGGGTCGCCTCGGCAGCCGAGTTCGACACCTCGCCCATCGACGCCGACATCTGCTCGGCCGCGGAGGCCACCGTGTCGGCCTCGGCGGCCACCTGCCCGCTGGCCTGCTGCGCTGCCGTGGCGGACCCCTCCGAGACCACCGTGGCCTCGGCGATCTG
>CAYYCE010000040.1:6688-9240 GCA_964469635.1 uncultured Kineosporiaceae bacterium | reverse complement strand
GGCGGTCGCCGTATTCGACGGGAAAAGCCCCGGTCATCATCTCGAGGCCCCCGACCACCCGGCGCAGGGCTCGAATGTCCGTCGCGACGGCCGCGGGGCCGGCAGCTGCCGGCGCCGCACCGTGGCGCAGTAGATTGAGCATGATGTGCAGGCCCTTCGGTGGGTCACGCGGCCCGCCCGACGGCGGTACCGAGATGGTTGATCGGCGCGGCGCCCGGGCGTCTTGAGCAGGCCTGAACGACGGGGGGCGGCTAGAGGAGCGCCGGGGGTGCGTCCACCTCGAACCGCCGGACCCGGGACGGCGCGGCCGCGGCACAGGTGAACCGCTCAGGCGCCGACCATCGTTCCCGGAGCACCAGCCGGTACCGGTGGCCCGCCGGTCGGTGCTCCACCTCCACCAACCACCGTTCGGAGCAGGGCTCGGCGGAGACCACCTCGAGCGCACCGCGGCGGTCCTCCGGAATCGATGCCGCCAGGTGCTGCAATGCGGCCTGCTCGACGGCCGGCCGACCGAACCGGCCACGGTGGTGGGCCGGGTCCAGCCGACCCGCCCGGTAGTCCTCGATCACGGCGGGCGCGGTGTCGGGGGTGAGCCGCCCGAACAGATCGCCCTCGGGCAGGACGAGGACGTTGGCGGCGAAGCGTTCCCCGCCCAGGTGGGTCGTCTCCCACACGTCCCAACCCCGCGGGGACAACGCCGAGGCCAGCGTGGCCGCCACCGGGCGCCCGTCCAGGGCGCAGCAGAGGTCATGGCGACCGTGCGTACAGACCAGGACGACGTCCTGCGGCCCGTGCGGCGACACGGTGCCCCCGAGTTCGAGCTCCAGCAGCCGGTGCGGTTCCTCCCAGGTCCCCCAGTGCACGGCCTCCGCGCCCGGACGCAGGTCCACGAGCGCCACCGCGCCGCCCTCGCTCTGGCGATGACGACCGGGACGTCGGATCAGCTGGACCCGGATCCCCGCCCGCGCCGTGGCATCGGCCAGCCGGCCGGCGAGGTAGCGGTCGAGCCTGCTGTCGCGCAGCGCGTCGTGCCCCCACGGGCCGGCCAGTTCGACGAGCAACAGCCGGGACGCCGTCCCGGCGGTCGCGGTCAGCGGGTCACGCCGGGCCCGGGCCGCGACGGCGCACCGTGGCCCGGTCACGGGATCTGCGGTCACGGGGCCACCAACAGGGCGCGGCGGACCAGGGAGTGAGCCAACTCCGATCCGATCCGGCCGACGGTCAGGACCTGTCCCTCGAGCAGTCGCAGCACGCTCTCGCGCTCGTCCGGGGTCACGGGGTGGTCACCGTCGACCGTGACCAACCGGAGATCGGCGTCCGTCCCGACGAGCTCGCCCCTCAGGTGACGGCGCAGCCGAAGCGGTGTCCCGGCGTCCATCGAGGCCAGCAGTTCGGCCTGAGCCAGCGGCGCCACCGGCTCCGCTCTGGCCCCGGTCCGGGCAGACCCGGCGAGTGCCGCGGCGACCCGCGGGGCGCCCACGGTGTCGAGATGGGTGTGCATCAGGTCGAGTGCGCCGAGCAGCTCGGACGCCACGGCGTCCGGGTCCGCGACGTCGAAGCCCGCGGACAGCGGTCGGCGCAGCTCCTCGACCTCCGACAGGGCCCGGGTCAGCTGCTCGATCAGGTGGGAGCGGGTCCACGGGTGTACCCCGACGGTGAGGTGTCCGCTGACCTGGTCGAGCGAGCGGGCCGCGTGCAGGTAGCCGGCGGGCAGGTACAGCACATCCCCGGGCGAGAGGACGACGTCCAGCAGCGGGTCGTCCTGGGCGGCCCGCTCGACCTCGGCCCGATGGTCGGTCCACGGCTGGTCGCGCGCCGGATGGGTGAGCACCGGGGGCCGGATCAGCCAGCGCTTGCTGCCGGCGAACTGGATCACGAAGACGTCGTGGACGTCGTAGTGGTCGGCGAAACCCTGCGACGAGGCGGGCGTCAGGTACGCGTTGACCTGGACCGGGTGTCCCAGGTCGGCGGTGAGCTGCTGGGCGAACTCGACCACGGGCTGGTGCAGGCGGTGCAGGCCCTGCAGCACGACGGTGTGCCCGTCGGCGAACAACCGCGCCAGGGCCACGTCGTCGGCCTGGTCCCCGACGGTGGCGCCGACTCCCCCGGTGCGGGTGAACCTCGCGGGGGGCAGGGTACGGCCCTGTTTGGCCACCCGCAGGAAGGGCGTTCGCAGGCCGCGCACCGACAGCAGCTCGTCGACCTGGGCGAGGGTGAGCAGCTCCACCACGGGCGCTGCGTCTCGGCCGTCCGCGGCGGCCGCCTCGTCCAGTCGTACGGCGGTGCTCAGCGACGGGTGGCGGCCCCACACCCGATCGGCGAACTCGGGCCATGCCAGGTGGGTGCAGCGACGTAGGGCCGGGCGGCCGGAGGACGGCGCCGGGCCGTCTCCGGCGGCCCCGGAACCCACGACCGGTCGATCAGGGGCGTCGAGGGGACTCAGCTCGCGCCACCGTCCGCACCAGCATCGGCACCAGCATCGGCGCCACCGTCGGCGCCACCGTCCGCACCAGCATCGGCGCCACCGTCCGCGGCGCCACCGTCCGCGGCGC
>CAYYCE010000040.1:0-6588 GCA_964469635.1 uncultured Kineosporiaceae bacterium | reverse complement strand
CCACCGTCCGCACCAGCATCGGCGCCACCGTCCGCGGCGCCACCGTCCGCGGCGCCACCGTCCGCGGCACCACCGTCCGCGGCACCACCGTCCGCGGCACCACCGTCCGCGCCGCCGTCGGCGCCACCGTCCGCACCGCCGTCACCCGGCAGCTCCTCGAACTCCACATCCTCCATGGTGTCCCTCCTGGACTCGTTGGGGCTGATGTGGGACCACCGTAAGGCCACCGGCGGGCCCGTGGCGGAACGGGGGCGGCTGAGCCAGGATTCACTGCGATGACGACGTTCCCCGCGGCCCGGCACGCCATCGCCGTCCTGCGCCACCTGGCGGCCCAGGCCGGTCCGGTCCCCGCGGCCGCCATCGCCCGCGACCTGGGGTTGCCGAGGTCGTCCACCTACCAACTGCTCGACGTCCTGGTCGAGCACGCCCTGGTGGTGCACCTGCCCGAGGAGCGACGCTACGGCCTGGGCCCCGGAGCCTTCGAGTTGGGCTCGGCCTACTCCCGCCAGGAGCCGCTGGCCAGGCTCGCCCGGCCGGTTCTGACCCGGCTGGTGGGGCGGATCCGGCAGAGCGCCCACGCCGTGGTGCTGCACGGCCGCGAGGTCTTCTACGTCGTGGAGGAACGGGCCCCGGGACGGCCTGCCCTGGTCAGCGACGTCGGCGTTCGGCTGCCGGCGCACCTGACCGCCAGCGGCCGGGCGATCCTGGCCGACCTACCCTCGGCGCACGTCAGGGCCCTCTTCCCGGACGGCGCCGCGTTCACCGACCGCACCGGGATCGGCCCGCGGACCCTGCGCCAGTTGCGGACCGTGCTCACCGCCGTCCGGACCCGCGGCTACGCGGTCGAGGACGGGGAGATCACCTCCGGGTTCGCCTCGGTCGCCGCGGCCGTCCACGACCACACGGGTCACCCGATCGCCGCCGTGGCCGTCACCTATCCGCGCCAGGACGTGCCGCCGCAGGACCACCCGCAGGCCTGGGCCCAGGCGGTGCGAGCGGCCGCCGGTGAGCTGACCAGACGGCTCGGCGGCGTCCTGGAGTGACGGCGCGCACGTCCATGGTCCGGGCCGGGACGGGTCCCCGGATGAGTGGCCGGGGTGTGGATCCCCCGATCGCAGCGGGATTCACCCGAACGGAGGCTCATAGGATCCAGCCCACCGGCCGACATTCTCATTGCAGCGATATTTGCGCTGTCGCTGCACCGCACCATCCCGACACGGATGTCGGGCACACGCCGGAATGGAGGACGGCACCATGAACGTGGCAGGCATCAGCTCAGCTCCGGCCGCCCCGCCGGTTCCCGCCATCGGGCGGGTCGACGGCGCGTCGTCGAGTGAGGCGCAGCCTCGGCAGCACACCCAGACGGACGCCAAGTCCGCGGGACACCAGTCCCATGGCCCGACCCCCCAGACGCCGCGGGTCAAACCCCTCAAACCGCTGAGTACCACCGAAATGCGGGTTCTGATGGGCGGTCTGCCCCCTGACGCACTGTTGAACACGGAGGAGGCGGCACGGCCCGGCAAGGGCAGGTTCGACGGTTACGCGTGAGTCACGGACCACCTCCGACCCATCATCACAACCCTCGGCCGGACAGAGCACCACGACGTCCCGCATACTGGTAGGCCGCTGCGTACGGCCCACCCGCCGGACCGTCCCAGCGACGGGACGCGCACGAGGGAGGTCTGGTGGCCGACGCGGACCTTCGCCGTGAGGTGACCGCAGAACAGAGCTACGTCGACACGCTGTACGCCCACCTCGACCGGCTGCGTGAGCGCACCGCCGCGTCGCTGGAGCAGGTGCGCAGGGCACCGGTGGTCCCCACCCCCGCCGGCCGATCCGAACGCGATGCCTTCGACGCCCTCCACACCGAACGGCTTCGCCAACTCGACACGGTCGAGGAGCGCCTGACCTTCGGCCGGCTCGACCTGCGCGAGGGCGTCCGCCGCTACATCGGCCGGATCGGGCTGTCGGACGACGATCGCCACCAGATGCTGCTGGACTGGCGCGCCCCGGCCGCGGCCGCCTTCTACCAGGCCACCGCCGCGGCCCCGGCAGACGTGTTGCGTCGACGGCATATCGCGTTGCGCGGCCGGACCGTCACCTCCCTCGACGACGAGGTCCTGGACGCCGACGGTCTGGCCGCGGCGGCCGCGGCCGGCCAGGCGGATCTGGCCGCCGTCACCGGCGACGGCGCCCTGATGTCGGCGCTCACCGCCCACCGCACCGGGCGGATGCGCGACATCGTGGAAACCCTTCAGGCCGAGCAGGATCGCGTCGTCCGGGCCGATTTGGGCGGGGTCCTGGTGGTGCAGGGCGGGCCAGGGACCGGCAAGACCGCCGTGGCGCTGCACCGGGCCGCCTATCTGCTCTACACCCACCGGGAGCGGATCGCCCGCAGCGGCGTGCTGGTGGTGGGGCCGACCCCGGTGTTCCTGCGCTACATCGAGCAGGTGCTGCCCAGCCTCGGCGAGACCGGCGTCGTCCTGCTGACCCCGGGGCAGCTGTTCCCGGGGCTGGAGGCCACCGCCCGCGATCGAGACGAGGTGGCGGTGCTCAAGGGAGGCCTGCAGATGGCCTCGGTGATGAAGGCCGCGGTGCGCCGGCGGCAGCGGGTGCTCACCGAAGCGGTCCGGCTGGTGGCGGACGGCGACGAGGTCGCACTGCGCCCGGCGGTGGTCGCATCGGCCCGGGCGCGCGCCCGGCAGTCCGGCCGGCCGCACAACGAGGCCCGGGCCACGTTCGTCCGGATCGTGCTGAACGACCTGGCCGATCAGCTCGCCGAGCGGCGCCGGATGCAGGGCCAGGACGACGAACGCGAGGCGTTGCTGGCCGAGCTGCGGGACACCCTCGATGTACGCCGAGAGGTCAACCTGCTGTGGATGCCGCTGACCGCGGCCGGTCTGGTCTCGGATCTGCTGACCAAGCCGGCGAGGCTCATCGAGGCCTCGGGTGGCGTGTTCGGCCCGAAGCAGCGCGCCTTGCTGTTGCGCGACATCGGCGCTCCGTGGACCGTCTCGGACATCCCACTGCTGGACGAGGCGGCCGAGCTCATCGGTCCGGACGTCGAACGGATGACGGCCGATCGGTCCGCGGCGGCCAGGGCCAGCGCCGAGCGCGTCGAGGCGTTGGAGTTCGCCCGCATGGTGCTGCGCGAGTCGGGTGAGGCCGCCGCGATGATGACCCCCGAGATGCTGGTGGACCGGTTCGCCGAGTCCGGGCCGGTGCGCTCGGTGGCCGAGCGCGCCCGGGAGGACCGCGGCTGGACATTCGGTCACGCCGTCGTCGACGAGGCCCAGGAACTGTCGCCGATGCAGTGGCGGATGCTCGGCCGCCGGGTCCCCAATCGGTCGATGACGGTGGTCGGCGATGTCGCCCAGACCGGCGCGGCCGCGGGGACGACGTCGTGGCAGGCGGCCCTGGAACCGCTGGCGGGCAGCCGGTGGCGGGTCGAGGAGCTCACGGTCAACTACCGAACACCGCGCCTGGTGATGGCGGTGGCAACGGCCCTGCTGCGCGCCCACGGGATCGCCGTGGAACCGTCGAGCACGGCCCGGGAGGGGGACCACCCGCCGTCCGCCGTCCGGACCGGGCGGTCGATGTCGCAGGTGGCGGCGGCCGTTGCGCGGACCGTGACGGCGGACGACGCGGCACTGGGGGGCGGCCGATTCGGCGTGGTCACGAGCCGGGCGCGCGCGAGTGATCTGGCCAAGGCGCTGGCCGCCGAGATCGAGGACGAGCTGGCCGAGCGGGTCGAGGCGTTCGCCGTGGACGACGTCAAGGGCCTGGAGTTCGACGCCGTCGTGGTCGTCGACCCGGTGGGCATCGTGACCGAGTCCGCCCGCGGGGTGAACGACCTCTATGTGGCGCTGACCCGGCCGACCCAGCGGCTGACGGTGATCCACCACGGCCGGCTCCCCCGGGGTCTGGAGTCGCTCGAGCGATGACGCATCCCCCGACCGACTTCACGGCGGAGGCGTTCGGACCCGCCCCACCGCCCGGGTTCCCCGTATCGGCCGGCGCGATGATCTGGGATTCGGCCGGGCGCCTGCTGATCCTTGACCCCACGTACAAGAAGGGGTGGACGATCCCCGGCGGGGTGATGGAGGCGAACGGAGAGACCCCGTGGCAGGCCTGTCGCCGCGAGGTGTTCGAGGAGTGCGCCCTGACGGTGGAACGGGCCCGGCTCGCCGCGATCGACACCCGCCCAGCCACGGCGAACCGGCTGCCGCAGCTGCGCCTGCTGTTCGACTGCGGGGTGCTGTCCGACGACACGTTCGCCGGGATCCGGGTGTCCGGGGAGGAGATCCACGGTCACGCGCTGCTGCCCCCGGCCGAGGCGCTGCCGCTGCTGCGGCCGGCCGTGAGGCGCCGCGTCGCCTCGGCGCTGGCGTCCCCGGGGCGCTGCGTCTACCTCGAGGACGGCCGACCGGTCCCGGGCGTCGGCGCCCCCCTCTGACCGATACTGGGGCCATGCATTGGCTGGCGCGCGGCGAGCACGAGATCCCCGACCACCTCGACTGGCTGACCGGCGCCGAGCGATCCCGCCTCGACGCCCTGCGGTTCACCAAACGGCGCACCGAGTTCCTCTTGCGGCGCTGGACCGCCAAACAGGCCGTCGCCGCGGTGCTGGACTGGTCGCGGCCGAACACCCCGGCACCCACCGAGGCGCTGGCCCGGATCCTGGTCGGCAACCATCCCACCGGCGCCCCGTACGTCCACGTGGACGGCGAGCCGCTGGACGGCGACATCTCGGTGAGCGACCGGGCCGGCTGGGCGGTGTGCCTGGTCGATTCGGCGGCCGCCGACCGCACGCCAGGGGTGCGGCTCGACGCCGTGGGCATCGACCTGGAGATCGTCGAGCCACGCAGCGACGGCTTCGTGTCCGACTACCTCACCACCGCCGAACAGCTCTTCGTGCGGGCCCTGCCCGACCGGACCAGCCAGGACGGCGCCGCCAACCTGCTCTGGTCGGCCAAGGAGGCCGCGCTGAAGGTGTTGCGGACGGGGCTGCGCGCCGACACCCGGACCGTCGAGGTCGTTCTCGCGGAGGGGTTCTCCCCGACGGAGCGGGCGGACGGTTGGTCACGCCTGGCGGTGCGGCACACGCCGACCGGGCGGGTGTTCGAGGGCTGGTGGCGGCGCGACGGGGTGTTCCTGTTGACCATGGCGGCCGAGGTGGCCCTGCCGGAGCCACCGAGACGCTCACCGGCCAGCGACGAGCTGGCGCGCGCAGTCCCGGTGCACTCCTGGATGGCCTCCCCCATGATCGTCGATCGAGCGCCCAATCAACCCTTGTAGGGGGTCGAAACGGCGCTCGATCGGCGATCAACAGGTGACGCGATCACATGTGGCGGGCCATCCCGCGCTCCAGCGCCTCGATCACCCAGAGCCGCACCTGCTCGGGCGCGATGATGTGGTCGACCGACCCCACCCGCAGCGCCCGCTCGATGGTGTGGATACCGTCGAACTCGTCGGCCACCTCGCCGAGACGCTCCGACCGCACCGCCTCGGTGACCTCGGCGAGTCTCGCCCGGGCCGCCCCGGCCTCCTCCCGCGAGGCCGTCTTCACCGCCTCGCGGGCCGCCACCACCCGGGAATCCTTCTCGGTCCGGATCTTGACCTCGCGGGCGAACACGGTGGCCGCGGCCGGCGCACCGCCGATCACCGAGGCGTAGGAGCCCTCGACGGCGGCGATCTCGATCGAGGAGTTGAGCGTCTTGGAGAACACCACGAACGCCCCGCCGTGGTAGCGCGAGACCACCACGAACACGATCGGGCCCTTGAAGTTGGTCACCGCGCGACCGATCTCGGCGCCGTACTCCAACTGCCAGTGCCGCATCGACTCGGGTGAGCCGTCGAAGCCGGACAGGTTGGCCATCACCACCAGCGGCCGGTTGCCGCTGGTCGCGTTGATCGCCCGAGCCGTCTTGCGCGAGGCCTGCGGGAACAGTGTGCCCGACGTCCAGGCCAGTGGGCCGTCCGCGGGCACGTAGCCCCGGCGCGGCGTCCTGCGGGACTCCAGGCCGAGCATGCACACCGGGATCCCGCCGACCGTGGTGTCCCAGACGATCGAGTTCTCGGCGTCCGCCCAGCGCTGCCAGCGCTCCAGCGGCTCGCAGTCGGCGTCGGCGACCGCCCGCATCACCGAGCGCATGTCGAACGGTTTCTTACGGTCGGGGTTGGCCTCGAAGATCTCGCCCACCCGGGTGAAGTCGCTCCCCGGGACAGTGGCGTGCAGGCTGGTGCGCACGTCCCGCTCGCGGGGGTCGTCGGTCTTCTGCCGCCGCGGGAAGCGTTCTCCCGGAACGACATAGGCGAAGTCGTAGTGCCGCAGCAGCAGGGCGCAGGCCTCCTCGAAGGTGGGCGCGAAGTATTGGCCCTGTCCGTTCTTCCCCATCACCCGGTCGAATCCGCCGATGCCGAAGTTGTCCTCGGCCGAGACCCCGCCGGAGAAGTCGAGCGCCTGCTTTCCGGTGAGCACCATGGTGCTCGTCGGCGTCATCACCAGGATTCCCCTGGTGTGCATCAGCATGGTCGCCTCGGCGTTCCAGTAGGGCTGCCCGCCGACGTTGATGCCCGTGACGATGA
>CAYYCE010000039.1:0-12455 GCA_964469635.1 uncultured Kineosporiaceae bacterium | reverse complement strand
CGGCGGGATCGCGAGCCGCAGCACGTCCGGCAGCGTGCCGACGTAGTGGTCGGCGACCGCGCGGGCCAGCCGCAGGACCTGCGGGGAGGCCACCGGCTCGGCCGAGACCACCCGGCGCAGCGGGCTCAGCGGGCCGTCGTGGTCCGTCGTGGCCAGCCGCTCGAGCACGTATGCGTCGACGTCCTGCCCGGCGAACCGGACCCGGACCCGGGCCCCCGGGACGGCGCGCGCCGACATGCCGTCCGGCACCAGGTAGTCGAAGGGCCGGTCGAGGTGCGCAAGCGGGACCTCCACCGCCACCCGGGCGATCGGCCTGTCGATCAGGGCGTCGGCCGCGGCGCCCGTCGACCCGGGATCGGCTGCCGCGGTCTCAGGCGACCGCAGCGCGCAACGCATCGACGCGGTCGGTGCGCTCCCAGGGGAAGTCGTCGCCGGTGCCTGTCCGGCCGAAGTGCCCGTAGGCCGCCGTCCGCCTGTAGATCGGCCGCAGCAGGTCGAGATCACGGATGATCGCCGCGGGACGCAGGTCGAACACCTCGCGCACCGCCTTCTCGATCCGGTCCGGGTCGACCGTCTCGGTGCCGAAGGTCTCGAGGTAGAGGCCCACCGGGTGGGCCTTGCCGATGGCGTAGGCCACCTGGGCCTCGCAGCGGCGGGCCAGGCCCGCGGCCACGACGTTCTTGGCCAGCCAGCGCATGGCGTAGGCCGCCGAGCGGTCCACCTTCGAGGGATCCTTGCCGGAGAACGCCCCCCCACCGTGGCGGGCCATGCCGCCGTAGGTGTCGACGATGATCTTGCGACCCGTCAGACCGGCGTCGCCCATCGGACCGCCGATCTCGAACCGGCCGGTCGGGTTGACCAGCAGCCGGTGGTCGCTCGCGTCGATGGCGACCTCGTCCAGCACCGGCTTGATGACGTGGTCGGTGACGTCGGGCGTGAGCAGGTTCTCCAGGGAGATGTCGGCGGCGTGCTGGCTGGAGACCACCACGGTGTCGAGCCTGACCGGCCGGTCACCCTCGTACCCGACGGTGACCTGGGTCTTGCCGTCGGGACGCAGGTAGGGCACCTCGCCGCTGCGGCGGACCTCCGAGAGCTGCTGGGCCAGCCGGTGGGCCAGCCAGATCGGCAGCGGCATCAGCTGCGGGGTCTCGTCGCAGGCGTAGCCGAACATGAGGCCCTGGTCGCCGGCGCCCTGAGCGTCCAGCGGGTCGGTGCCGGACTCGACGCGGGCCTCGTAGGCGGTGTCCACGCCCTGGGCGATGTCCGGGGACTGGGCCCCGATCGAGATCGAGACACCACAGGAGTTGCCGTCGAAACCCTTGGTGGAGGAGTCGTAGCCGATGTCCAGGATCGTCTGCCGCACGATCGCCGGGATGTCGGCGTAGGCCTCCGTCGTCACCTCGCCGGCGACGTGGACCTGGCCGGTGGTGACCATGGTCTCCACGGCTACCCGGCTGCGGGGATCGACGTCCAGCAGGGCGTCGAGGATGGCGTCGGAGATCTGGTCGCAGATCTTGTCCGGGTGACCCTCGGTCACGGACTCGGACGTGAACAGGCGGTTGGTCACAATGCTCCTGTCGGGTGCAGCGGCTGCTGGCTGAAGTGACAACTCTACCCAGCCGGGCGGTCTTCCCTGGTGCGCATCGACCAGTTCAGAGCGACGTCCCAGATCGAGTCGGCGACCTCGGTCTTGCTCCCCGCCGGCAGGGCGCGCACGCCACCGTCGGCGTCCAACACGGTGACCTCGGTCTGCTCGCGGCCGAAGACCCTGTCCCCGGAGACGTCGTTGACCACCAGCAGCTGGCACCCCTTGCGGGCGAGTTTGTCGCGGGCGTGCTCCATCACGGTGCCCTCGGCGTCGCCGGTCTCGGCGGCGAACCCGACGACGACCTCGGCGGCCCCGGTCCGGACCAGTTCGGCGAGCACGTCGGGGGTGCGGACCAACTCGATCGTCGGTGCGGCGTCCTCGGCGCCCGGTCCGTGCGACTTCTTGATCTTGTCTCCGGCGACCGCGGCGGGCCTGAAATCGGCGACCGCGGCCGCCATGACGACCACGTCCGCGCGGCCGTCGCCGTCGCCCTCGCAGGCCGCCAAGACCGCGCACCGCAGTTCCTCGGCGGTGCCGACGGGCACCACGCGCACCCCGGCGGGATCGGGCGCCTCGACGTTGGCACTGACCAGGACCACGTCGGCGCCGCGAGCTGCGGCGGTCGCCGCCAGCGCGTAGCCCTGTCGCCCCGAGGAGCGGTTGCCGAGGAAGCGCACCGGGTCGAGCGGTTCGCGGGTGCCGCCGGCGCTGACGACGATCCGTCGGCCGGCCAGGTCGCCGCGCCTGGGCAGCAGCGCCGCCGCCGCCGCCGCGATCTCCTCGGGCTCGGGCAACCGCCCCGGACCGGAGTCGGCGCCGGTGAGCCGCCCGTGTGCCGGGTCGAGGACGACGACCCCGCGGGCACGCAGCACGGCGACGTTGGCCTGGGTCGCCGGGTGCTCCCACATCTCGGTGTGCATCGCGGGGGCCATCAGCACGGGGCACCGCGCGGTCAGCAGGGTGGAGGTGAGCAGATCGTCGGCCAGACCGTGCGCGGCCCGGGCCAACAGGTCGGCGGTGGCCGGGGCGACGACGACCAGGTCCGCCGCCTGGCCGAGGCGGACATGAGGCACCTCGTGGGCCTGCTGCCAGACGTCCGTGGCCACCGGGTGTCCCGACAGGGCCGCCCAGGTCACCTCGCCGACGAATTCGAGGGCCGCGGCCGTCGGGACGACCCTCACGTCGCAATGGTGGCGCTCGGCGAGCAGCCGCAGCAGGATGGCGGCCTTGTAGGCGGCGATGCCGCCGGCGACACCCAGGACGACGCGCGCGGGTGCGCCGGTGCTCACCGGGGGATCACGCCTCGACGGGCTCGGCCGTGAGCAGGCCCTCGTTGATCTCGCGCAGCGCCACGGACAGCGGCTTCTCCTGCACGTGGGTCTCCACCAGGGGGCCGACGTACTCGAGCAGCCCCTCGCCGAGCTGGGAGTAGTAGGCGTTGATCTGGCGGGCCCGCTTGGCGGCGTAGATCACCAGGGCGTACTTCGAGTCGGCGGCCTCGAGCAGGTCGTCGATCGGCGGGTTGGTGATGCCCTCGGGCGACGCGGTGGTCCCGGACACAATGCTCCCTAGCTGAAACGGGGTCGGACGGCGACCGAGCTCGGAGCGCCGATCGGCCGAGGTGGAACGCGGGGGTTCAGGCGGAACTGGGCTGGCCGAGTGGGCGCAGCCCCATGCATTGTACGAGCTCGTCCACCGCCGCCTCGACATCGTGGTTGACGATGGTCACGTCGAACTCGGATTCGGCCGACAGCTCCTCACGCGCGGTGGCGAGCCGGCGCTCCCGTTCGGCCGCGTCCTCGGTGCCCCGCCCGACCAGCCGACGCACCAACTCCTCCCACGACGGCGGGGCCAGGAACACGAACAGCGCCTCGGGCATCCGCATCCGCACCTGGCGGGCGCCCTGCAGGTCGATCTCCAACAGGGCGGGACGACCGACCGCGAGGGCCTCCGTCACCGGACGGCGCGGGGTCCCATAGCGGTGCCGACCGTGGACCACGGCCCATTCCAGCAGCTCGCCCCGCGCCTGCATCCGGTCGAACTCGGCGTCGTCGACGAAGAGGTAGTCCCGACCGTGCTCCTCGCCGGGACGCTTGGGCCGGGTGGTCGCCGACACCGACAACCACACCTCGGGGTAGCGCCGACGGATGTCGGCCGAGACCGTGCCCTTCCCCACCGCGGTGGGGCCGGCCAGCACGGTCAGCCGCGATACAGGGGGCCCCGGTCCCTCGTCCCGCACCCGCGGTCAGCGCGCGAAGCGCTCGACGAGGGCGGCGATCTGGTTCGATCCCAGACCTCTGACCCGGCGCGACTCGGAGATGCCGATCTCCTCCATGATCTGACGGGCCCGCACCTTGCCCACCCCGGGCAGGGCCTCGAGCAGCGCGGACACCTTCATCTTGCCGACGATTTCGTTCTCCTGGCCCTCCCGGATCACCTCGCCGAGCGAACCCTGGGAGTACTTGAGCCGGTTCTTCACCTCGGCGCGCGCACGGCGTGCCGCGGCGGCCTTCTCCAGCGCGGCGGCGCGCTGCTCGGGCGTCAGGGGGGGCAGTGCCACGGATTCACCTCGGTCGATCATGGTCCGTCATGAGATCGCACGGCCGAACCTACCCACAGGCACCGGTCACGAGCAATGCGGACGCGGTCACGCTCTGCCCTCCGGCGCACATGGTCAGGGGCTACCCTGCGGCCGATGAACTCGTGGCTGACGATCGCGGTGATCGGCGCGTGCCTGGTGATGGCGGCCTGGTCCGGCCTCACCGCGGCCCGCGACCGGCCGATCGGGCCGGCCCATCTCGTCGGCGTCACCGTGATCGAGGCGCTGCTCGTCGTCCAGCTGGTGGTCGGCGTGGTGCTGCTGGTCCAGGGCCACCGGCCGGTGAGCACCATCACCTTCGTGGCGTATCTCGTGGGCTCGCTCCTGGTCGTCCCGGTGGCCACGGTGTGGTCGCTGGCCGAACGGTCGCGGCCCAGCGTGCTCGTGCTGACGCTGGGATGTCTGGCCCAGATCGCGATGACCGGACGGCTGATACAGATGTGGAGCACCCATGGCTGAGGCACCCACCCTGCGTGCGAGCGGCGTCGGCCGGCTCCTCGTGGCGCTCTACGCCCTGTTCGCGGTAGCGGCCACCTCGCGGGCCACGGTGCAGATCCTCACCCGGTTCCACGAGGCGCCGCTGGCGTACCTGCTGTCGGCGCTGGCGGCCGCGGTCTACATCCTCGCCACCGTCGCCATCGCCCGGGCGGGGTCGGCCTGGCACCGGGTCGCCGTGGCCGCCTGCGGGTTCGAGCTGCTGGGGGTGCTCACGGTCGGCACCGCGAGCATGGTCTTCCCCGGTTCCTTCCCCGACGCGACGGTCTGGTCGGACTACGGGCTGGGGTATCTGCTGATCCCGCTCGTGCTGCCGGTCCTCGGTCTGACCTATCTGCGCCGCTCCGATCCGCGCCGATCCGATCCGCGCCGCGCCGTCGCGGGGCCGTAGTGCGCGCGGCCCTCTACCGCCGGTTCCGCGGCGCCATCGAGATCGTCGAGTCGCCCGACCCGGTTCCGGATCCGGACGACGTCGTCGTCGAGGTGCTCGCCGTCGGCCTGTGCCGCAGCGACCTGCACGGCTGGCACGGCGACGACCCCGACGTCGTGCTGCCCCACGTGGGCGGCCACGAGTTCGTCGGCCGGGTGGTCGCCACCGGCTCCGAGGTCCGCCGCGTGCGCGTGCGCGACCGGGTGGTGGCGCCGTTCGTGTGCGGCTGCGGTGGCTGCGAACCATGCCGGTCGGGTCAGCACCAGGTGTGCCGGCACCAGCAGCAACCCGGATTCACCCGGTGGGGAGCCTTCGCGGACCTGACCACGGTGCCGTGGGCCGACGTCAACGCCGTCGCGGTGCCGCCGTCCGTGGACGACGTCCAGGCGGCGTTGGTCGGCTGTCGGGTCTCGACCGCCTACCGCGGGGTGGTCGAACGGGGCCGGCTGGCGGCCGGTGAGGTGCTCTGCGTCGTCGGCTGCGGCGGGGTGGGCCTGGCGGCCGTGGCGCTCGGTCACGCCCTGGGCGCCCGGGTCGTGGCCGTCGACCGCTCCGAGGCGGCGCTGGCGCTGGCCTCCCGGCTGGGCGCCGACCATCTGGTCCCCGTTCCCGCGGGCGACAACGCCCACGAGGACGTCGCCTACGCGGTCCGGGAACTCACCGGGGGCGCTCACGTCACCGTGGACGCCCTCGGCGGCGCGGCCACCGCCACCCTGTCGATCCTCGTGCTGCGGCCGCTGGGACGACACGTTCAGATCGGCCTGTTCCCCACGGCCACAACGGAATTCCCGATGTCACGGGTGATCAGGGACGAGCTCGAGGTGCTGGGCGTGCACGGGCTGTCCGCCTCCCGGCTGCCCGAGGTACTCGGGCTGATCACCCTCGGCAGACTCGACCTCTCCCCCATGGTCACGGCCCGGATCACGCTGGACGACGTGCCCGCGGCGCTGCCCGCGCTGGCCGCGTTCACCACGCCCGGGGTCGGCGTGGTGACCTCGTTCTGAGAATTCCACGGCCGTGGTCACCACCGAGCGGTCAGGCGGGCGGCCGGCGGGCGAGCAGGTACAGGCGGTCGGTCGTCTCCCGGCGGGCCGCGATCGGGCCACGCCGATACCACTCCACGTCCGTCAGTCCGCACGACGTCGCCACGGCGACCACGTCCTCCGGTTCGTGCAGCACGAGGTCCAGCTCGACGTCGCGCTCGAACCACGTGGTCACCCGGCGGACCCCGCGTCCGGCGTGGAGTCCGAGCACCAGCACACCGCCCGGCTCCAGCGGCCGCGACAGGGCCGCCATCGCCTCGGGCAGCTCCGATCCCGCGAGGTGGATGAGCGAGTACCAGCCGAGGACGGCACCCCATCCGCCGGCGGCCTCCGGGCGCAGCAGGCGCCGCAGGTCCCCGACCTCGTAGCGCACCTGCGGGTAGCGGGACCGGGCCTGCTCGATCATCGCCGGGGTCAGGTCGAGTCCCTGGGCGTCGGCGCCCGCGGCGGCCAGGTGGGCCGTGACGTGGCCGGGACCGCACCCGGCGTCCACGATCGGTCTGCCCGCCGCCTCGGCGACCACCCGGTCGAGCAGCCACCGTTCGAACGGCAACTGGGCCAGCTCACCGGTGAAGGCGTCGGCGTAGTCCTGTGCCACGTGCGCGTAGGTCCTGGCCACGCCTCGGTCGCGGGCCTCGGCCCCCGCCGCGAGCGGCGTCTCCCGATCCACGACGGGTTCCTCGGGCCCTGCCGTCGCACCCGTGCCGGCGTCCGGGCCGAGCAGGTGCATCCAGCGGTGGTCCCGCTGACCGGGACGGCGCTCGAGCCGTCGAACCAGCGGCGGCGTGCGACCGGCGAGCCGGTGCAGGCAGGTCTCGACCTCGGCCCGGTCGGCGAACGGATGCAGCCGTTCGGTGCGGGTCTCGAGCTCGCCGGGCGACTGGGCACCGCGCAGCATCAGTACGGTGACCAGTGCCCGCTCCGCGCCGTCCAGCGGGAGGACCTCGTCCAGGATCTGGTGGCACTTGCGGGTGCGGCGGCCGGAGTCGGCCCAGACGATCCGCACCAGACCGCGTTCGCGCAGGGTCCGTGTGGTGGCCTCGATCCTCGCCTCGTCGAGGTCCATCACCGGGTCGCGGCTCGAGCTCTGGTTGCAGGCGGTGCGCAGGGCGTTGAACGTCAGGGGGTAGGCCGCCGGGACGGTGACCTGCTTCTCCAGCAACGCCCCGAGGACCCGCTGCTCCACGACGTCCAGCTCCGGCAGGTCGGCCATGGCGCCAGCCTAGGCGCCGCGCGCGACGGGGACGCCCGCCTCCGACGCCGCCACGATGGAGAACCCGTAATCAGCCGAGGGCCGAGGTGACGGCGTCCAGGGTCGTGGCGGCCGCCTCGCGCAGGCCGTCGAGGTCCGGCCCGCCGCGCAGCACCTCGCGGCTGGAGGACGGCAGCACGGCGCCCAGCGCCGCCCCGAACACCCGACGCAGCTCGGCCGGGCCGGCGCCCTGGGCGCCGATCCCGGGGGCGAGCAGGGGGCCGTTGACGTCGAGGGCGTGCGCGACCCCGGCGTCCCCGACGGTCGCCCCGACCACGGCTCCTATGGAGCCGAGGTGACCGGCCGCCCGCGCGGGCGCGTTCTCGGCGGCGATGGCGTCGAGCATCGTCTGGGCGACCGTCCGGCCGTCGTTCCCCCGGGCGTGCTGCACCTGGGGACCCTCGGGGTTCGACGTCAGCGCGAGCACGAACACGCCGCGCCCCGTCGCCGCCGCGCCGTCGAGCAGCGGACGCAGCGACTCGAATCCCAGATAGGCGGACGCCGTCACGGCGTCCGCGGCCAGCGGCGAGCCCTCGCCGACGAAGGCGTCCGCGTAGGCCGCCATCGTCGAGCCGATGTCGCCCCGCTTGGCGTCGGCGATCGTCAGCGCCCCGGCGGACCTCGACTCCGCCAGCACCCGTTCGAGCACCGCGACCCCGCGCGAGCCGTGCCGCTCGAAGAACCCCGACTGCGGTTTGAGCACCGCCACCCGGTCCCCGAGCGCCTCGACGACCGTGAGGGCGAACCGCTCGAGCCCGGCCACGTCGTCGTCCAGCCCCCAGTCGGCCAGCAGCCCCGGGTGCGGGTCGATGCCCACGCACAACGGCCCGCGCACGGCCACGGCGGCCGCGAGCCGGGTGCCGAACGGCGCTCGTGCCTCAGCCCTCATGTGCCCTCCCGATCGCGTCCTCGAAGGAGGCGAGCCCCCGCTCGGCCAACGCCTGCCGCAGCTCGTCCGCCACCCGCGCCGGGGCCCCCGGGTCGTGGAACGTCGCCGTCCCGACCTGCACCGCGCAGGCCCCGGCGGCCACCAGTTGCAGCGCGTCGAGGCCGGTCAGCACGCCGCCGATCCCCACGATGGGTGCCGTCGGGATCATCCCGGCGCGCATCGCGGCGTGGACCTGGTAGATGCACCGGACGGCGATCGGCCGGATCGCCGGCCCGGACAGGCCCCCCGTGATCCCGGCCAGCACCGGCCGCAGCGTGTCGGTGTCGATCACCATCCCGAGGGTGGTGTTGATCATGGAGAGGCCATCGGCGCCGGCGGCCAGACAGGCCCCGGCGATCTCGACGATGTCGGTGACGTCCGGAGAGAGCTTGGCCAGCAGTGGGAGCCGCCCGCCCACCACGCCCGCCACCGCCTCGATCACCTCGGTCGAGGACGACGCCGCACAGGCGAACACCAGCCCGCGGTTGGCCACGTTGGGGCAGGAGATGTTCACCTCGATCGCGCTCACGCCCGGCTCGTCGACGATCCGCTTGGCGAGGCCGGCGAAGTCCTCGGCCCGGCCCCCGGCGATGGAGACCACCGCCCGGGCGCCACGCTCGCGCAGCCACGGCAGGTCGTGCGCCAGGAACGCCTCGATCCCCGGCCCCTGCAACCCGATCGAGTTGAGCATCCCCGACGGCGTCTCGGCCATCCGAGGGGTCGGCCGCCCGTGCCGCGGCGCCAACTGGATCGACTTGGTGACCACGGCCCCGAGGTCGGCGAGGTCGAGGAACGGGTCCAGTTCGCGGCCCGCGGCCGCACAACCGGACGCCGTCATCACCGGGCTCGGCAGCTCGAGGGCGCCGATCCTCGTGGCGAGGTCCACCGCGCTCACGCCGGCAGCACCTGCCCGATCAGGTCCCAGGCGATCGCGGACCCGGGGAAGGTCGGACCCTCGACACAGGTCCGGGTCATGCGCACCGACCCGTCCCGCTGCAGGACCGGCAGCACGCAGGTCATGCACACCCCGATCCCGCAGGCCATCGCCTCCTCGGTGGCGCACCACGCCACCCCGCCCTCGGCGGCGGCCACCTGCTCGCACGCCCGGAGCATGGCCATCGGTCCGCAGGCGTACACCTCGACCGCCTCCTCGCCGCGGACCGCGTCCATCGCCTCGGCGAGCACGCCGGTGACCCGGCCCCGCTCCCCGGCGCTGCCGTCGTCCGTGGTCACCGACGTCAGGAGTCCGAGGGCGCGCGCCGCGCCGACCTCGGCGAGTCGCGCGGCGGTCGCGGCGCCGAGCACCAGGGCCACGGCATGCCCGGCCGCGAGCAGTTCGCGGCCCCACCACACCAGCGGCGCGGCGCCATAGCCGCCGCCTACCAGGACGCAGCCCGCCCCGGGCGCCGGATCGGGGAACGGGACACCGAGCGGGCCCACCACGTCGACGATCTCGCCCGGACCGCGGCGTGTCAGCCAGTCCGTCCCCGGCCCCCGCGCCGCGACCAGCAGTTCGAATCGTCCCGTCGCCGCGTCGGCCGCGGCGATCGAGAAGCAGCGCCGCAGCAGCATCGCGCTCGGGGCCGTCCCCGGCCGCGGCGTGCCCACGGCGAGCGCCACGAACTGCCCGGGGCGGGCCGTCCCGACGATCTCGGGGGCGGCCAGCACCATACGCAGGTAGGCCCCCTCCGGCGTCGTGGCGATCACCTCGGCGGACCGCTGCACGGCGGCACCCCCCGGACCCACGCCGGCGCTCATGCCCGCACCTCCGAGCGCCGGTCGAGCCGCCCCTTGGCCAGCACCGCCGCATGCTCCTGCAGCGAGGCGACGTGCACCTCGCCGCCGCGCGCCGCCTCGATCCCCTGCACCGCCGCCGCGAACTGCTGCACCGTGGTGATGATCGGCTTGTCCACCGACGTGGTCGCCGCCCGGATCTCGTAGCCGTCGAGATGGGCCGCCGGACCGCTGGGGGTGTTCACCACCATGTCGACCCGGCCCTCGTTGATCATGTCCACCACCGTGGGCTCGCCGTCCGCGCCGCGCCCCGCACTGTGCTTGCGGACCACCGTCGCGGTGATCCCGTTGCGGCGCAGCAGCTTCGCCGTCCCGGCGGTGGCGAGCACCGTGAACCCGAGCTCGACCAGCCGCTTGACCGGGAAGATGATCGCCCGCTTGTCGAGGTCGGAGACCGAGACGAACACCGAGCCGGCCTGTGGCAGCCCGCCGTAGGCGGCCAACTGCGACTTGGCGAACGCGCTCGGGAAGTCGGCGGCGATGCCCATCACCTCACCGGTGGAACGCATCTCGGGACCGAGCAGGGTGTCGACCACCTTGCCCTCCAGGGTGCGGAAGCGCCGGAACGGCAGCACCGCCTCCTTGACCGAGACCGGGGCGTCCTCGGGCAGCGAACCGCCGTCGCCCTCGGCCGGCAGCATCCCCTCGGCGCGCAGGTCGACGATGCTCGTTCCCAGCATCACCCGGGCCGCCGCCTTGGCCAGGGCCACCGCGGTGGCCTTGGAGACGAACGGCGCGGTGCGGCTGGCCCGCGGGTTGGCCTCGAGCACGTACAGCTTGCCGGCGGCGAGGGCGAACTGGACGTTGAGCAGGCCGCGCACCCCGACGCCACGGGCGATCGCCTCGGTCGCCTCGCGGACCCGGGCCAGCTGGGAGTCGCTCAGCGTGGCGGGCGGCAGCACGCAGGCCGAGTCGCCCGAGTGCACCCCGGCCTCCTCGATGTGCTCCATGATCCCGCCGAGGTAGAGCTGCTCGCCGTCGTACAGCGCGTCGACGTCGATCTCGATCGCCTCGCCGAGGAACCGGTCGACCAGCACCGGGTGCTCCGGGCTGACCCTGGTGGCCCGCTCGATGTAGTCGGCCAGCATCTCCTCGTCGAAGACGATCTCCATGCCGCGCCCGCCGAGCACGTACGAGGGCCGGACCAGGACCGGATAGCCGACCCGGTCGGCCACCCCCCTCGCCTCGGCGAAGCTGCTCGCCATGCCGTGCTCAGGCGCCAGCAGCCCGGCCTGGGCCAGCACCCGGCCGAAGGCGCCGCGCTCCTCGGCGAGGTGGATCGCCGCCGGGCTGGTGCCCACGATCGGCACCCCGGCGGCCTCCAGCCGGGCCGCCAGCGCGAGCGGGGTCTGCCCGCCGAGCTGGACGATCACCCCGACCAGTTCGCCGCTGCGCTGCTCGGCGTGCACCACCTCGAGCACGTCCTCCAGGGTCAGCGGCTCGAAGTACAGCCGGTCGGAGGTGTCGTAGTCGGTGGAGACGGTCTCGGGGTTGCAGTTGACCATGACCGTCTCGAACCCGGCCTCGCGCAACGCGAACGAGGCGTGCACGCACGAGTAGTCGAACTCCACGCCCTGACCGATCCGGTTGGGACCGCTGCCGAGGATGACCACCTTGCGGCGGTCCGAGGGCGTGACCTCGTCCTCCTCGTCGTAGCTCGAGTAGTGGTACGGCGTGGCGGCGGCGAACTCCGCGGCGCAGGTGTCCACGGTCTTGAACACCGGCCGCACCCCGAGGGCGTGCCGCACGCCGCGGACGACGTCCTCGCTCATCCCCCGCAGCGCGGCGATCTGGGTGTCGGAGAAGCCGTGCCGCTTGGCCTCGCGGATGACCGCCGACCCCAGCGGCTCGGCCCGGCGCACCCGCTGGGCCACCTCCTCGATCAGCACCACCTGGTCGAGGAACCACGGGTCGATCCCGGTCGCCTCGTGCAGCGCCTCGACGCTCGCGCCGCCGCGGATCGCCTGCTGGACGCCGATCAGACGCGCCTCGGTCGGCCTGCGCACCGACTCGATCAGGGCATCGAGATCGGCCCCGGACGGCGGCTCGCCGTCCCAGTGGAAACCGCCGTCGCGCTTCTCCAGCGAGCGCAGCGCCTTCTGCAGCGCCTCGGTGAAACAGCGCCCGATCGCCATCGCCTCGCCGACGCTCTTCATCGTCGTGGTCAGCGTCGGGTCGGCCGAGCGGAACTTCTCGAACGCGAACCGGGGCGCCTTGACCACGACGTAGTCCAGCGTCGGCTCGAAGCTGGCCGGGGTCTTCTCGGTGATGTCGTTGGGGATCTCGTCGAGGGTGTAGCCGACCGCCAGCCGCGCCGCGATCTTCG
>CAYYCE010000038.1:9017-12573 GCA_964469635.1 uncultured Kineosporiaceae bacterium | reverse complement strand
GGAGCCCACCGCCCCGGACTTGAGCCCCGGCAGGTGGGCCCGCGTGGAGCGGTTCGGGTCAGGGGTGGGGCGCGAGGGTGACGGTGCGCGTCGAGGCGTAGAAGTCCAACGCCGCCAGCCCCTGCTCCCGCTGGCCGTAGCTGGAATCGCGTTCGCCGCCGAACGGTGCCCAGAAGTCCACCCCGGTCGTCGGGGCGTTGATCTTGACCAGCCCCGTCTGCACCTGCGAGGCCACGGACAGCACCTGGTTCAGGTCTCGGCCGTGGATGCCGGCGACCAGCCCGTACCGGACGTCCTCGGCGAGCCGTACCGCCTCGGCGACGTCGGCGGCGGGCAGCACCACCGCGAACGGCCCGAACGTCTCCTCCTGCGCCAGCGGGTGATCCGGCGCCAGACCGTCGACCAGGGTGGGGGCGACGAACCAGCCGTCGCCGTCCGCCCCCTCGGCCACCGGCCTCCCCCCGGCGAGCACCCTGGCGCCGTCCGCCCGCGCCCGATCGGCGGCGCCCACCACCTTCCGCTGAGCCTCCGGGGTGATCACCGGGCCGACCGCCACCCCGGACGCCGCAGGGTCGCCCGGCGGCAGGGACCGCACCGCGACGGTCAACGCCTCGGTCACCTCGGCCACCCGGGCCGCGCCGCCCACCACCACGACGCGGCGGGTCGCGGTGCACTTCTGCCCCGCGAAGCCCATAGCCGCGACGGCGATCATGGTCGCCGCCGCCGCGGCGTCGGCGTCCGGCAGCACGATGGCGGCGTTCTGACCGCCCATCTCCGCCTGCACCGGGACGCCTCGCCGAGCGGCCGTCACGGCGATCTGCCGGCCGACGGCGGCCGATCCCGTGAAGCTGACCACGTCGGCCTGCTCCACCACCGCCGCGCCCGCCACGGAGCCGCCGGCGATCACCCGGAACAGGTCCTCCGGCAGGCACTGCGCCAGCAGGCCCTCCAGCCACTGGGCGCATCCCACGGCGTCCGGCGCGGGTTTGAGCAGGACGGCGTTGCCGGCGGCAAGCGCCGGCGCCGCCTTCCACAGCGGGATCGCGAACGGGAAGTTCCACGGGGTGATCAGCCCGGCGACGCCGTGCGGCCGCCGCTCGGTGTAGAGCATTCCCGCCATGCCCGACGGCAGGACCTCACCGAGCGGGGCGTACACGGCCTGGGCGTAGTAGTCGAGGATCGCCACCGCCCTGGCGACCTCACCGGCGGCCTCACCGGCCGGCTTGCCGACCTCGGTCACGATCAGGTCGGCCGCCTCGGGCGCCCTGGCGCGCAGCGCCCGCGCCGCCGCGGCCAGCGCCGAGGACCGGGGCGGGGCGGGTTGGGCCCACCATTCCCGCTGCGCCCGCCGGCCCCGGACGGCGGCCACCGCCACGTCCTGCGCCGTGGCGGTGGCGGCCTCGGCGACGAGGAGGGAGGGCCGCTGCGGACTCAGGGAGCGGATCCGGCCGTCGTCGGCTGAGGTCACGCAGCCTCGTTCCTCTCGTTGCGGGAGAGCGGGTCTCAGTACGCGAAGGTGCCCTGGACGATGGCCCGGGCCAGGGTGTGGAAGGCGAGGTTGAACGAGACCACCGCCGGGCTGGCCGATCCGTCCAGGTCCAGCCTCTCGACGTCCACCGCGTGCACGACGAAGAAGTAGCGGTGCACCATATCGCCGGGCGGCGGCGCGCAGCCGTCGTAGCGGTTGTTGCCGAAGTCGTTGCGCACATGGAACGCACCGGCGGGCAGTTGGTGGTCATCGGCACCGGCCCCGGTCGCCAGCGTCGTGGTGCCGGACGGGATGTTGACGGCCAGCCAGTGCCAGAACCCGGACGGCGTCGGCGCATCGGGGTCGAAGCAGGTGACGCAGTACGACGCGGTTCCCGCAGGCGCCCCCGACCAGCTCAGCTGCGGCGAGATGTTCGCCCCGCCGGCCGAATCGTGAACCTGGCGCAGATCCATCGCGGCGCCCTCGGCGACGTCGGCGCTGACCACGGTGAACGCGGCCGCCGCGGGGAGCAGTTCGTAGGGGTTGGGGGCCACGGGACGATCGAGGCTCATCGCATTCTCCTTCGTACGCGGACGATGCAGACGCTACAGCTCGAACCCCTCCGGGAAGGGGTCCGTTGGGTCCAGGTGGTACTGGGCGGTGCCGGTGATCCAGGCCTGCCCGGTGATCGTCGGGACGATCGCCTCGCGTCGGGCGTCACCGCCGCCCACGTGGGTGCGCTCGACGGCACGGCCGACGAAGCGGGTGCCGATGAAGGACTCGTTGACGAGGTCGACCCCCATCGCCAGATCGCCACGGGCCACGAGTTGGGCGACCCTGGCGCTGGTCCCGGTGCCGCAGGGGCTGCGATCGAACCAGCCGGGATGGATCACCATCGCGTGCCGCGAGTGCCGCGTCGTCGTGCCCGGCGCCACGAACTGCACGTGGTGGCACCCGGCGATCTCGGGGTTGTCGGGATGCACCGGACGGCGCTGGGAGTTGATCGCCGCGATGAGGGCCAGCCCGGCGTCCAGGATCCGCTGCCGGTTCCCGCGGTCGAACTCGAGGCCGAGGTCGGCCAGCGGCAGGATCGCGTAGAAGTTGCCGCCGAAGGCCATGTCGTAGCGGACCGTGCCGAACCCCGGAACCTGGACCTCGGCGTCCGCCTCGACCAGGAAGCTGGGAACGTTGCGGAGGGTGACCGCGCGGGCGGCGCCGTCCACCACCTTCACGTGGGCGAGGACCAGCCCGGCGGGGGTGTCGAGCCGGATCGTGGTGACCGGCTCGGTGACCCCGACCATGCCGGTCTCCACCAGCACCGTGGCCACCCCCATGGTGCCGTGGCCGCACATCGGCAAGCAGCCGGAGACCTCGATGAACAGGACCCCGACGTCGGCGTCGGGGCGGGTCGGCGGCTGCAGGATCGCCCCGCTCATCGCCGAGTGCCCGCGCGGTTCGTACATCAGGAAGCGACGCAGGCCGTCCATGTGGGCGATGAAGTGCCGACGGCGGTCGAACATGGTCGCCCCGGGGATCACCCCCACGCCCCCGGTGACCACCCGCGTGGGCATGCCCTCGGTGTGCGACTCGACGGTGTGGACGACGCGGCGCGACCTCATGGCTGAACTCTAGGAGCGCCCTCGACCCGCTCGTCGGTCAGGGCTTGCGGGCCAGCCCGCACAGCGCCGGCGAGAAGCTGTCGGGTGAGGGCGCCTCGTCGTGGTCCGGCCGCCATTGGGCCATCGGGACCAGCCCCGGATCGACCAGACCGAGTCCCTCGAAGAATCGAGCGATCTGGGCCTCGGTGCGCCGGGTCATCGGCGTGGCGACCCTCTGGTTGTACATGGCGGTGCCCGCGTTGGCGACGGCCACATCGTCACGGGCGGGGTGGGAGACGGCCAGGTAGCTGCCCGGGGCCAGAGCGTCCACCAGCGTCGCGACGATCCCGTACGGGTCGGCGTCCTCTGGCACGAACTGCAGGGTCATCAGCATCAGCAGGGCGACGGGCCGGTCGAGGTCCAGCGTGGCACCCGCCCGGGCCAGGATCTGCCCGGGATCGCGTAGGTCGGCGTCCAGGTAGTCGATGGT
>CAYYCE010000038.1:0-9007 GCA_964469635.1 uncultured Kineosporiaceae bacterium | reverse complement strand
CACGATGGGGTCGTTGTCGACGTAGACGATCCGGGTGTCCGGCGTGATGGTCTGGGCCACCTCGTGCACGTTGTTCGCCGACGGCAGTCCGGTGCCGATGTCGAGGATCTGCGAGATGCCGGCCTCGGCCACCAGGTACCGCACCACCCGGGCCAGGAACTCCCGGTTGGCCCGGACCCCGGGCAGGATCCCCGGATTGGCCTCGATCACAGCCTGTCCGGCGACGGCGTCGGCGGGATAGTGGTCCTTGCCGCCGAGCCAGAAATCGTAGACGCGCGCCGGGTGCGCGACGCTGGTGTCGATCTTGTCAATGCCGCCGAGACCCACCCCCAACGCCTGGTCGGTGTTCTGGTTGCCCGTCATCAGATGCCCTCGTCCGCCGTCGGATGTCGCCAGTGCCTTGATTGTCAGAAATCCTCGCCGATTATGCCGGTTCTCACCGATGCCGGTCACCTGACGCTACTCCGCCTCACCCTTCGCCCTCGCCGGCCCCGGAGAGCACGACGAGATCGCGGTGCCCATCCGAGAGGCGATGGAACCGCGACCTGACCGCGATTGTGAGGAGCGCTCTCGGCTGGGGACCGGCGATATCGACTTGGTCTCGCTTGAATCGCCTCGGAACAGCCGCAGGGGGAGCGCCACTACCGTGGCGAGGGTTCGAAGGATCCGCTCGGGGAGCCGCGGGGAATCGAGCACCGCGGTGTGGTCGCAGCCGAACAGGGAATGCGCATGAGATGGCATCAGGATCAGTCCGGTCGCTGGTATATCGAGGAAGCCGACGGGACCGTGCGTTGGCCGACCCAGCAGGAGGAGGCGGACCGGGTCCGCGCGATGGGCTATCGGGAGCCGGCCTTCCGTCCGTTCCAGCAGGGCAGTCCGACCGAGCAGTTCGGCCCGTCGACGGCGTACTCGGCATACTCGGCGACCCACGAGGCCGCCTCGCCACGGCAGCGGAGACCGTGGGGCCTGGCGGTCGCCACGGGGATCGGCGGACTGATCATCGGCATCGGCATCGGCATCGGCATCGGCGCAGCGGGTTCGGGCGGTTCGGACACGAGCACCGTGTCCGGCGGGGCGCCCGGATCGTCGTCGGCCCCAGGGAGCCGGTCGGCCGCGGCGGCCTCGGGGGACAAGCG
Source organism: uncultured Kineosporiaceae bacterium (assembly GCA_964469635.1). GTDB lineage: Bacteria > Actinomycetota > Actinomycetes > Actinomycetales > Kineosporiaceae > JADJPO01. The sequence continues at coordinate 7,871 of CAYYCE010000038.1, read as the reverse complement.
CACCGAGGACAACCCGGCATTCGGCCAGACCGTGACCTTCAAGGACAAGAGCACCTTGACCTGCGCCAAGCCGGTGAAGTTCAAGCGCGACGAGTCCGCCCTCGGCGGGGAGAAGTCCGCCGTATTCCTCAAGGTGAAGTGCACCTTCACCAACAGGTCGGGCCAGACCTTCGACCCCACGCTCACCACGGTCAGCATGTCGGCCGCCGGCATCGAGGGTGACTCGGTCTATCAGGGCGATCTCGACACCCCAGACAATCCCGTTCTCAACGGCAAGTCCGTGACCTGGTGGAGCGGCTACGGCGTCACGGCCAACAAGGATGTCCAGTTCAGCGTGAACATCGGATTCCTGGAGTACCCGACGATCACATTCTCATGATCACGACGAGAGCGCGCAGGCTCGGGCTCAGGGTTCGGCCGCGGCCCCGGAGACGGAGGGTGCGTCAACGCAGACCGGCCTGCTGGGCTGTCTGGGTGGCGGCCCGGACGGCGGCCTCCGCCTCGGGGGCCAGCGGCCGGCGGGGCGGACGGCACGGCCCGCCGTGGCGCCCGGCCATGTCCATCGAGAGCTTGATGGCCTGCACGAACTCGGTCTTGGAGTCCCATCGCAGCAGGGGGTGCAACGCCCGGTAGAGCGGCATGGCCGTCGCCAGGGCCGCGCCGTCCCCGGCCGCGGCCACGCAGGCACGCCACAGGTCCACCGACGCACGCGGCAGCGCGTTGGGATAACCCGCCACCCAGCCGACGGCCCCGGCCAGCGCCAACTCCAACGCGACGTCGTCCGAACCCACCAGAAGGTCGAGCCCCGGCGCCAGCTCGGCCAGTTCGTAGGCGCGCCGCACGTCCCCGCTGAACTCCTTGACGGCCACGATCAGACCCTCGCCGAACAGCCGCGCGAGCAGCGACGGCGTCAGATCGACCTTGGTGTCGTAGGGGTTGTTGTACGCGACCAGGGGCAGCCCCACGCGGGCCACCTCGCGGTAGTGCTCCACCACGGTCTCGTCGTCGGCCCGGTAGGCGTTGGGGGGCAGGAGCATGGCGCACGCGGCGCCGGCCTCGGCCGCCTGCTCGACCCAGCGCGCCGATTCGCGCGCGCCGTAGGCGGCGACCCCGGGCATCACCGTGAAGCGGCCGCCGTCGGCCGCCAGTTCGCCGGCGACCCTGCAGGCCGTGGTGACCACGGCGGCCCGCTCGTCGTCCGTCAACGTCTGGTACTCCCCCAGCGAGCCGTTGGGCACCACCCCGTCGCAACCGGCCGCCGCCAGCCAGCGCAGGTGGTCGGCATAGCCGTCGAGATCGACGGCGAGCGGGTCGCCGTCACGCGGCCGCAGCGGGAGCGCCGTGGCGACCAGGACGCCGCGCCACGGCGCGGTCTGCGAGTTCGATGTCACGGTTCCTCCGAAGATGGATCCCTCAATTCATCAGATGATTGGACCAATGATGCCAGGCGTGGCGGCGAAGCGACGGGCCGGGTGTCGGGCAGGTCGACGGCCCGCCGCCCCGTGGCGGCCGCCACCAGTCGCGACACCCCGTCGCCGCACACCCGCCCCTGGCACCACCCCATGCCGCACCGAGTGAGCAGCTTGACGGTCCGCAGATCGCCCGCACCCAGGTCCCGGACGGCGCTGCGCACCGCGCCGGCGTCGACCTCCTCGCAGCGACACACCACCACGGCGTCGGTCAACGGATCGAGCCAGCCCACCGGAACCGGGTGGGCCGCGTGCATGGTCGCCGCGAACGCCGCCAGCCGACGGCGACGGACCAGGTCGGCGCCCTCGGGTGCCCCCACGGCTCCCGTGGCGTGCGCGGCGGCCGCCCGACCCGCGAGCCGACCGGTCACCTGTGCCAGCGAGGCCCCGCCGACCCCGCCGACCTCACCGGCCACGAACACCCCGACCACACCGGTGCGCCCCTCGGCATCGGACACCACGGCGGCCGGGGCCTCCGGCCCGATCGCCGAAGACACGCCCACGGCGCAACCCGCCTGCTGCGCCAGCTCGAGCCGAGGTCTGAAGCCCCACCCGACCGCGAGCGCGTCGCATCGGATCCGGCGGACGGAGCCGGGGACCACATGCCCGTCGCCGGTGAGTCTGGCCACCTCCACGGCCTCCAGCCGATCACGGCCGAGGGCGGCGACGACCGCGTGCCGGGGCCGGACGGCGACCCGCTGGCGCGCCAGGGCCCTGGCGTAGCCGGCCGCCTCGATCAGCACCTGCGGCACCGCCGTCGCGGTCCGCCAGCGGCGTGCCCATCCCCGCCCGTCGCCGGCCTCGACCACCGCCGCCACCCCGGCCCCCGCCTGCAGCAGACCTGCCGCCAGCGAGAGCAGGAACGGCCCGGTCCCGGCGACCACCACCCGGTGCCCGGCGGCCACGCCGTGCTCCTTGAGCATGGCCTGGGCACCGCCGGCGGTGAGCACCCCGGGCAGGTCCCACCCCGGGAACGGCAACACCCGGTCATGCGCCCCGGTGGCGACGACCACGGCCGAGGCGAGGACGGTGACAGGACGCTCGGCGGCGCCGTCCGGAAGCCCGGGACATCCGGCTGTCGCGTGCACCACCACCCGCCGCCGCTGTGAATCCGGGTCGATGCGCCACACCTGGTGCCGGCCGCGGTGTTCGAGATGTCCGGCGGCCACGGCGCTGCGGACGGTGCCGTCGAGGGCCCGCCAGTCGTCGAGGCCGTGGTGATACGACCCGACCCCCTCCGGACCGTGCCGCCAGTACTGCCCACCCAGCCGCGCCCCCGAATCGAGCAGCACCACGCGCGCGCCGGCCGCCACGGCCGCGGCCGCCGCCGCCATCCCCGCCGGACCTCCGCCGACCACGACGACATCGGTGCGGATCGATTCCGGCGCACCGGTCCCGGTCTCGGTGGACGGCTTCGGCACCGCAGCACCACGCTGGACGCGTACGACCATTCCGGCGGCGGCCGGAGTCAGGCAGGCCCGCTGGTCGGGCTCGCCGTCGATCTCGGCCAGACAGTCGAAGCACACCCCGATGCCGCAGAACACGCCTCGCGGCGCCCCGGCACCGCGCGTGGTCCGTACCGTCCGGACGCCGGCCGCCCACAGCGCCGCCCCGACGCTCTGCCCCGCCGTGAAGGGCACCGCGCGCCCGTCGACGGTGAACGATCGGGTCACGGGTCAACCTCCGGCTCGAAGCGTTCCGGTCGCATCCGGTGCAGGTCGACGCCGGGCTCGAGCCCGGTGAGGATCTCGGCCACCAGCTGCCCGGTTCCGGGAGCCAGCACCACCCCGGCGCCCTCGTGCCCGCAGGCGTGCACCAGCCCCGGGACCCGGGGGTCGGCGCCGATGACGGGCAGGTGGTCGGGCGAATAGGGCCTGAACCCGCGATAGCTGCGCAGCAACCGCACGCCGGCGAGCACCGGGAACAACGCGACCGCCTGGGCGGCGAGTCGACGGAGGACCGCGACGGGCATCGTCGGATCGAACCCCACCCGTTCCCGGCTGGCACCGATGAGCACGGTCCCGGACGACGTCGCCTCGACGACGGCACTGGACTCCAGCCCCGCGGAGTCGCTGGCGACGTTCGAGACGTACTCGGCGTCGTAGACCTTGCGGCGGATCAGCGGCGGCAGCGGCTGGGTGACCAGCACGAGGCCGCGCCGCGGCATCACCGGTAGGTGGACGCCCGCCAGCGCCGCGATGTGACGGGCCCACGGTCCGGCGGCGTTCACCACCTGGCCGCACTCGATCCGGGCGCCGTCGGCCAGCACCACCCCGTGCACCCGACCACCCGCGCGCAACAGCTCGACCACCTCGGCGTGCGTGCGGACCGCGGCGCCGTGGTGACGGGCGGCCGCGAGCATCCGCGCGGCGGCCAGGGTGGGCTGCACCTGGGCGTCCTGGGGGTAGAGCATTCCGCCGGCGAGTCCCGGGGACAGGTGCGGTTCCACGTCCTGCAGCCGGTCGGCGTCCACCCGGACCGCCTCGACGCCGGCGGCCCGCTGCTCCCGGGAGATCGAGTCGAGCACGTCGAGCGTCGCCTGCCGTGAGGCCACCATCAGGCCGCCCTTGTGCTCGAGTTCGAAGCCGCCGCCCGGCAGACCGGTGAGATCGGCGAGGTGCGCGGCGACCTCCTCCCAGTGGCCCATCGAGTACAGGGCCAGCGTCAGCTCAGGACCGGCGGATTTGTCGGAGACCAACAGGTTGCCCTCGCCCGCGCTGCTGGTTCCGCCCGCGACCGGACCGCGGTCGAGAACCGTCACCGACAGGCCGGCCCGGGCCGCGGCGAGCGCACAGGCCGCCCCCACGATGCCGGCGCCCACGACCACCACGTCGGTGATCCGACGGGGTGTCGCGTCCGCGGCGGTCATGTCGCGTTGTTATCACGCGTGCAGGGCCAGGTCACGCACCGCTGGCCGCTCCGGGCCCTGGTTGCAAGAATGCCTGCCGTGAAGACATTCGTGATCAAGGTAGCGGTCAACGCCGTGGCGATCTGGGTGGCCACCCTGGTGATCCCCGCCGTCTCGGTGGCCGAGGGCACGCTGACGGAGAAGGGCATCACCCTGCTGGTGCTGGGGGCGCTGTTCGGCGTCGTCAACGCCCTGGTCAAACCCGTGGTCAAGGTGCTCTCCCTGCCCTTCTACGTGCTGACCCTCGGGCTGTTCGCGTTCGTCGTCAACGCCCTGATGCTCAAGATCGTGGAGTGGTTGTCGGGCAAGCTCGGCATCGTGTTCGACGCCGGCCCGTTCTTCTGGGCCACGATCGGGGCGGCCATCGTGGTCACCTTCGTCAGCATGCTGCTGAACATCCTGCTCCCGGACGGCGACGACTGAGGGTCTCGCCATGGCCCGGGACCGGCGAGCGCGGCCGCAGGACGTGCACGACATCGCCTCGGCGATGCCCCATGTCACCACCGAGGGCGGCTCCACCGGCAACCCCGTGTACCAGGTGGGCCGCAAGACGTTCGTGTTCTTCCGGAACCCGCGCCCCGACGCCGTCGACCCCGTCACCGGGGAGCGCTACAGCGACGTCATCGTGTTCTGGGTCGGCTCGCCCGAGGACAAGCTCGCCCTGGTCCAGGACGCGGACTCCCCCTTCTTCACCACGCCCCACTTCGACGGACACCCCTCCGTGCTGCTGCGGATGAGCCGGATCGGCGAGCTGACCCGGGCGGAACTGGCCGAGGTGATCCAGGACGCCTGGCTGGCCCGGGCCTCGCCCACGCGGGCCCGGGCCTGGCTCGCGGAGCACCCTGGGGGCCCGTGACCGCGGGGCCGGCCTCCCGTCAGTCCTCCTCCGGCGGCAGCACGCTCGCCCCGATGGGCCCGGGGTTGTAGGCGATCTCCCAATGGATGCCGTTCGGGTCGACGACGTATCCCGAGTAGCCGCCCCACGCGCGATGCTCGGCCGGGGCGGCGCTCACACCGCCCGCGGCCGCCGCGGCCGCCAGCACGGCGTCGACCTCGGAGGGCGTGGCGACGTTGTGCGCCAACGTGATCGGTAGGCTCCCGGCGCCCCGGCGGATCGGCCCCACCTCGGCCTCGAAGCCGGGCTCGCTCCACAGCGACAGCACCACGCGGTCGGCCACCGGGAACATCAGCACCTCACCGGGCACGTCGAGAGCGGCGCGCCAGCCCAGGCCGTCCACGTAGAAGGCCCGGGCGGCCGCCAGGTCCGCCACCGCCACCGTCACGAAACTCAGTCGTTGATCCACGCCGGTCATGGTGCCCGGCGCCACCGACAGCGGCACCATGTCGGTGTGACCGCTGCGATGACGAACGCGCTGAAGGCCGGCAACCTCGCCCTGGCCTTCCTGCTCGAACTCGCCCTGCTCGCGGCGTTCGCCCTGTGGGGGGCCTCGCGGGACCTGCCGGCCCCCGCCCGGATCGCGCTGGCGGTCGCGGTGCCGCTGGCCGCCGCCTCCGGCTGGGGCGCCGTGCTGGCGCCACGCGCCCTGAGACGGCTGCGCCGGCCCTGGCTCGAGGCCGCCAAACTCCTCCTCTACGTCCTGGGCGGCCTCGCCCTCGCCCAGACGGGGCACCCGCGGCTCGGCGCCGCCCTCGTCGTGGTGGCCGCCGCGAGCCTGGCGCTCGCGGCGTGGTGGGGCCAGGAGGACGTGGCCGGGCGCCCGGCCTGAGCCGGCCGGGAGCGGCATGCTGGGGGCGTGCAGAGGTGCACGCCCCGCCGACCCGCAGGAGCCCGGTGATGAAGAAGCTCGTCAACGACCCCGCCCAGATCGTGACCGACGCCCTGCGCGGCATGGCTGCCGCGCACCCGCGGCTGCGCGTCGACCTGGACCAGCGCATCGTGGTGCGCGACGACGCGCCCACCACCGGCCGCGTCGCGCTGATCTCAGGCGGCGGCTCAGGGCACGAGCCACTGCACGCGGGGTTCGTCGGGCCGGGCATGCTGGACGCCGCCTGCGCCGGCGAGGTGTTCACCTCGCCGGTGCCCGACCAGATCCTCGCGGCGACCACGGCGGTGGACGGCGGGGCGGGCGTGCTGCACGTGGTCAAGAACTACACCGGCGACGTGATGAACTTCGAGATGGCCGCCGAGTTCGCCGCCGACGCCGGCATCGAGGTCGCCACCGTGGTCACGGACGACGACGTGGCGGTACAGGACAGCACCTGGACCGCGGGGCGGCGTGGCGTCGGGGTCACGGTCCTGGTCGAGAAGATCGCGGGAGCGGCGGCGGCCCAGGGCCGTTCGCTCGCCCAGGTCGCGGACGTCGCCCGGCGGGTGAACGCGGCCGGACGCAGCATGGGCATGGCCCTCACCTCGTGCACGGTGCCCGCGGTCGGCCGGCCCACGTTCGACCTGCCCGAGCACGAGATGGAGATCGGCATCGGGATCCACGGCGAACCGGGTCGACGGCGGGTCCCGATGGCCCCGGCCCACGAGGTGGCGCAGATGCTCGTCGAGCCGATTCTCGCCGACCTGGACTTCACGGGCGCTCCGGTGATCCTGTTCCTCAACGGCATGGGCGCCACCCCTTTGATGGAGCTCTACGTGATGTACATCGAGGTCGCCCGGCTGCTCACCGCGGCCGGTGCGGACATCGCCCGGTCGTTGGTGGGCCCCTACGTCACCAGCCTGGACATGGCTGGCTGCTCGGTCACGGCGCTGCGGGCGGACGAGGAGTTGCTGCGGCTCTGGGACGCCCCGGTGGACACCCCCGCGCTGCGCTGGGGCGTGTGAGGATGACCGGCCCGTCCGTGGACGCCGCGACCGTCGCCCGCTGGCTGCGCGGCTTCGCCGCAGCCGTGGCCCGGGAGCGGGACGCCCTGACCGAGTTGGACTCCGCCATCGGCGACGCCGACCACGGCCTGAACCTCGACCGCGGCATGAGCGCGGTCCTGGCCCAGATCGACCGCGACGGCTCCGGCACGCCCTCCCAGGTGCTGAAGCGCGCCGGGATGACGCTGGTCTCCACCGTGGGCGGGGCCAGCGGGCCGCTCTACGGCACCCTGCTGATGCGGATGGCCTCGGCCTGGGGGGATTCGGAGGCGTTGTCCGGCAACGGTTTCGCAGTCGGACTGCGGGCCGGGCTCGACGGTGTCGCGGCGCGCGGCCGGGCCCAGCCCGGCGACAAGACCATGCTGGACGCCCTGTCGCCGGCCTGCGACCGGTTGGACGCCGAACTGGCCGAGGAAGCGTCGCTGCCGCGAGCGCTGGCGGGGGCCGCCGCGGCGGCCGAGGCCGGCCGGGACGCCACCGTGCCGATGGTGGCGCACAAGGGCCGGGCCAGCTATCTCGGCGAGCGCAGTGCGGGACACCAGGATCCCGGGGCGACCTCGATGGCCCTGCTGATCCGGGCCGCCGCCGAAGCGCTACGCGACCCGGCGGGGGGCTGAGCCGTGGGGTTGGTCGGGCTGGTCGTGGTCTCGCACAGCCGGCCGCT
>CAYYCE010000037.1:0-12932 GCA_964469635.1 uncultured Kineosporiaceae bacterium | reverse complement strand
GAGGTCGAGGTCGGTCTCCGCACCGTCGTCGGTGACGAACACCTCGCCGTGCTGGAAGGGGTTCATCGTGCCCGGATCGACGTTGATGTACGGATCGAGCTTCTGCATCACCACCCGCAGGCCGCGCCCGCGCAGCAGATGCCCGAGCGAGGAGGCGGTCAGTCCCTTGCCCAGGGACGACGCCACTCCGCCGGTAACGAAGATGTGCTTGGTGGGGGCCGAACCCTGCGGCCGAGAACCCGGGTCAGGTATGCGCTGCACCACGGGATTCGAGCCTATCAGCCGCCACCCGCCGATACGCGGTCATCACCTGGGTGACCGCCTGGGTGTCGGAGGGCAGCTCTCCGGATCGGCGCAGCGCCGCGCGCGCCCACTCCTCCCGGACCGGATCGTCGGCCACCAGCCCGGTGATCGCGGCGGCCAGCGCGGCGGCGTCCCCCGGAGGAACCAGCACCCCCGCCCCGCCCAGGACCTCGGCGGTGCCGCCGGCGTCCGTGGCCACGATCGCCGCCCCGGCGGCGAGCGCCTCCTGGACGATCAGCGGCTGCCCCTCCCACAGGCTGGGCACCACGACCAGGTCGGCCGCGGCGAGCAGATCGGGGGCGTCCGGGCGCCGACCCAGCAGCGCGACCGGCAGACCGCGATCGCGGACGGCGGCCGCCAGCTCCCCGTGCAGCGGGCCGTCGCCGGCGATCGCCACCCGAACCGGCCGTTCGAGCGCCGCCACGGCCTCGAGCAGCACCGCCAGACCCTTCTGCGGTGCCAGCCTGGCCACGGTCACCACCAGACAGACCCCCTCGGGAACGGCGAGCTCCGCCCGGAGGCGGCGCCGGACGGCGGGGCGCTCGGACGGCGGCACGGCTCGCCCCGGCGAGGGCACCAGCGCCCGCTCCACCGGCACGGCACCCGGGCGACGCTCCCGCTGCAACCGCGCCCGCAGATCCTGCGAGACGGCCAGTACCACGTCGGCGCGACGGGCCGTCAGCCGCTCGAGCCCCCGGTAGATCAGTCCGGACGGCCCGCCGCCGGTCGGCGGGGCGTTGTGCACCGTCACCACCACCGGCGGCCGGCGCCCGCCGATCGAGCACGCCAGCACCGCGAAGGCGCCGGCCCGGATCCCGTGGGCGTGGACGACGGCGGCCCCGCGGGCCAGGGTGCGCAGCCGCCGCACGGTCGCCGGGTCCTGCACATCGGGCCGTTCCCCGACCGCCAGGACACGGGTCGCCACCCGACGGTCGAGACCCCCGTCCTCACCGGACCCCCCCGACTCACCGGACCCTGCGGGCTCCCTCGCCATCCCGGCGAGCGTCGGTGCGGGAGCGGCCACGGCCACCCGGACCCCCGCGACGGCCAGTCCGGTCGCCAGGGCGGCCACGTGCCGGCCGATGCCCCCGGCCGAGGTGCCCAGCACCAGCAGCACGCTGTCGGGCTCGAGGGGCGGCTCCGGAGCTGTTCCGGCGGACTCGGCCAGGGCCACGGCCGGCAGCGCCGCCACCGCGAAGACCAGCGCGGCGACCAGGACCGCCACCGCGGCGGCGAGGACGGCGGCCACCGCGCCGCCGCCGAGCGAGGTCACCAGGACCCGGTCCAGCGCCCAGCCCGCGACGCCGGCGACCGCGGCTGCGGGCAGCAGGCCCGTGGCCGCCACCCGCACCCCGGCCAGTGCCGCGCTCCCCCGCCGGCGCCGCGTCACCAGCAGCAGCACCACCGCCCCCACCGCCATGCCGACGCTGTAGCCGGCGGTCAGGCCCACCAGGGCCCGGTCGGCCGGCAGTACCAGGACCGCCAGGGTGGCCGCGACGATGGCCGTGAGCCACCCCGCCGACGTGCCGACGGCCGCGGCCCGCGCCGCGTGCACCGCGTACAACACCCGGCCGGCGACCGAGACCAGGGCGAAGCCCAGGACGCTGGGCGCGGCGATCACCAACGCCGTCCCCATCGCCCCCACCGACCCCCGGTCGATGGCCTCGAACAGCCCCGCCACGCCCGGTGCGGCCGCCGCCAGCAACGCGCTTCCGGCGGCCCCGGCCACCAGCACCGTGCGCAGCGACCGGGCGGTCAATTCGGCGAACGCCTCCCCGCGGGCCATGGCCAGCCGCGGGAACAGCGCGGTGATCAGCGGGGCCACCAGCACCGCGTACGGCAGCACCCAGATCGCCTGGGCGTAGCCGAAGGTGGCCTGGGTGCCCGTGCTGCCGAAGTGATTGGCCAGCACGATCGTGGTCAACAGGAAGGCCTGCTGCGCGAGCACCGCCAGCACCCCGGAGGCGGTCAAGGCCGCCGCCCGCCGCGCCGTCCCCGGCGGGAAGGCCGTTCGTGGGCGGAGCCGGAACCCGTTGCGCGCGACGGGGATCAGCAGGGGCAGGGTCATCGCGGCCACCCCGGCAGTGGTCCCCCACGCCAGCGCGGCGAAGGCTGACCCGGGCAGCGCGGCGCCCGTGATGGCGCCGGCCCGGTCCCCGACGACAGCGCCGTAGAGCAGGTAGGAGGCCATCACGACGACGCTGGACAGCACCGGGGCGAAGGCCGGCCAGCCGAACCGGCCCGCGGCCTGCAACAGGCCCGACAGCACGGCACCGACGCCGTAGAGCAGCATCTGCGGGGCGAAGACGCGGATCATGGCGGCGGCCAGGTCGTGCCGACCGACGCACCCGCCGTCGCCGACCAGCAGGCTCGCCAACGGGTCGGCGAGCAGCCAGAGCACCGCGCTCAGCGGTCCCAGGATCAGCACCGCCCAGGTCAGCACGGCCGAGGCCAGGTCGGCGGCGTCGACCCGCCGCCCCGGCAGCAGCGGGGCCAGCAGCGGCACGACGGTCGCCGACAGCGCCCCCCCTGCGACCACCTCGAACAGCACCGTGGGCAGGGTGTTGGCGGCCGTGTACGTGTCTCCGACACACGCCGCCCCGACGGTCCCGGAGAACACCAGTTGGCGACCGAACCCGGTGACGCGCGCGAGCACCGTCAGCGCAGAGATCAGCGCCGCCGAGGCCAGCAGCCCTCCGGCCGTGCGCCGGCTCATCGGGCCGGACTCATCGGGCCGGACTCATCGCGGACGGCGACCCAACTGATCGAACTCGCGCAGCCCAGGGGTCGCGGCGATCACCCGGGTGAAACTGACCTTCTCGCTGGCCAGGATCAGCGCGACCACCCCGGTGAGCGCCGCGAGCCGACCACGCCGGGACCGCGTGGCCACCGCGGCGGTGCCGAGGACCGCGCCCAGGGAGTTGGCGCCGCAGTCGCCGAGCATGGCCCGCTCGGCCAGGTCCTCCGGCAGCAGCGCGGCCGCGGTCCCCACGGCCACGGCGACGAGCGGCGCGCCGGGGCCGGGACTCACCAGGGCCGGGGCGTGCAGCAGCACCACCTTGAGGGCACGCCCCGGGCGCAGGTCGAACAGGTTGACCAGATTGGCCGTCCCCGCGACCAGGGCACCGGAGCCGAGCACGTCGAGAACGGCGACGACCCGGCCGGCTCCGCCGTCGCGCGGCCGGGCCATCGCCGCGGCGAGCAGCCCCGAGACGCCGATCCCGACGATCTTGACCAGGCCGGTGGTGATCTCGCCTCGGCGCAGCGCCCCGAGGTGGCCGCGCAGTCCCTTGCTGGCGCCCTGTTCGGCGAGGTCGTCGAGCAGGCCGACCGCTCCCGAGCCGAGGGCGGCCACCGCACCGGCGGCCCGCAGCGGCCGCGGCAGCCCCGGGACCAGCACGATCCCGGCGGCCAGCCCCGCGACGGCCGCCGGCCCCTCGAGCAGGGTGATCGGCTCGCCGCGGTGGTTGGTGCGCCGCCACCTGGACGCCCCCGCGGGCGGGCGGGAGGTCAGCGCCGTCCAGCCCAGCCGGGCGGCGACCGCACCGACCACGGCCCCGGCCGCCCGGTCCCCGCGCGGGCTCATGAGAGGGCCTTGGGCGGCAGCGGGGCCGTCGCACCCTTGCCGAAGCCGTAGGCGCCGCCGGTACCGCTCGCCTGTTCCTGCAGCGCGTAGACGGTGGTCACGAAGCCCATCGGTGTGCCGCCGGTGTCGACGCTGGAGACCCGCGGCTGGTCCGCGTTCTGGTCCCGCACCGCCGCCAGGACGCCGCCGCCGAGCGCGGCCGAGGCGGGCCCGAGCGCAACGGTACCGCGGCCGGCGCGGTCCACGGCGAGGGCGAGGGCGGCCCACTGCTCGGCCTGCGTCCCGTCCCCGGCGACCGGGGTGGGGTCGCCGTTCCGGGTCAGGTCGACCCCAGGGGTCAGCACGACCGCCAACCCGGCCCGACCGTCGAGGCCCCCGCGAACCGTGACCAGGCCGGCGTCCTCCAGCGCCGACAGCAACTCGCCGGCCGTGGGGTCGGGCTCCCCCGCCCCGGTGGGAGCGCCGGTGACCAGCGCCCGGGCCAACAGGGCTGCGAGGACCTCGCTGTCGGGGGGTGCCGACGCGGCGTCTCCCGAGGCCGCCGGGGACGGCGATACGCTCGCCGTCGGCGTGGCAGTGCCGGCCGTCGACCCGGCGGGGACGGTGAGCAGGGGGAACCACTGCGCGACGAGTGCGGCCCGGGCCTCGGCGTGGTCCGCCGCCCACCATGCGTCCTCGATGGTGAGCTGACCGGTGATCGTGGCCCCGGCGTCCTCGACGGCCTGGCTCAGCGGGTCGATCGCATCGGCGTCGGCCCCCGGCAGGCTGATCAGCACCACACGTCGTCCCGCCAGCCGGTCCCGCACCAGCGTGGGCACGAGCTGGGTCGTGAACGTGTCCCGGTTCTTCACGCCGGCCTCGGCGACGTCGCGTTCGGTGCGGTACTGATTCCTCTCCGTGCTCAGCTGGTCGACCCGGGCCGAGAGCTCGTCGGCGATCTGGCCGCGCAGCGGTCCGGCGCCCAGGACGATGCCGACCGCCAGTGCGATGAACACCGAGACCAGCGAAACCAGGTGGTACCTGAAGTCGATCATGTGAGCCACTCTGCCGAAGACGAAGCCATCAAGACCAACGAACCCGGGAGCCCCGCCGTCGCACCCGCCGCCTCGGGGGGCGCGTCGCGGACGAATGAGACCAACGAGGACCAGACGTCGTCCAGCCAGGCGCCCAGCAGGCCGTAGAACACCTGGCCGCCCGGAGTGGCGTAGAGGGCCACACCCAGCGCCAGCAGGCCGGCGGCGACCAGCACCGCGAGCTGCCAGTTCCCGATGCGCTGGCGGTACAGCCGGGAGACGCCCTTGGCGTCGACGAGCTTGCCGCCGACCCGCAACCGGGTCAGCCAGGTGCTCGCCATCCCGGCCCGGCCCTTGTCCAGGAACTCCACCAGGGTGTTGTGCGTGCCGACGGCGACGATCACCGAGGCGCCGTTGTCGTCGGCCAGGAGCATCGCCACGTCCTCGCTGGTCCCGGTCGCGGCGAACACCACCGGCTCGATGCCCAGGGCCCTGACCCGTTCCAGTCCGGGGGCCCGGCCGTCCCGGTAGGCGTGCACCACGACCTCGGCCCCCGACCGCAGGGCGCGGTCGGTCACCGAGTCCATGTCGCCGACGATCAGCTGCGGGGTGTACCCGGCCTCGAGGATCGCGTCCGCTCCACCGTCGACCCCGATCAGCGCGGGCCGGTTCTCCCGGATGTAGGGCCGAAGCGTCGCCAGGTCCTCCTTGTAGTGGTGGCCTCGGACGACGATGAGGACCGGCCGGCCCTCGAGCCGGGTGCGGATCGCAGGTCCGGCGGAGCGGTCCAGCAGCAGGCTGCGCTCCCGGTGCAGGTAGTCCATGGTGTTGACGACGAACGCCTCCAGCTGCACCGTCAGCCCGGCCCGGGCCTCCTCCATCGCACCGGCCACCGAGTCCTCGTCCTGGACCAGGCCCTTGGCGACGACCCGGTCCCCGAGATGGACCTCGCCCTCGAACACCCGGATCTGGTCGCCATCGCGGACCTGGTCCATGATGTCGCCGCCGACGTCGTCGATCAGGGGGATCCCGGCGGCCAGGACGATCTCCGGCCCCAGGGTCGGGTAGCGGCCGGAGATGCTCGGCGCGGCGTTGATCACGGCGGCGGGCCGACGGGCCACCAGGGCTTCGGCCGAGACCTGGTCCAGGTCCATGTGGTCGATCACGGCGATGTCGCCCGCCGCCAGCCGCTTGGTGAGGTTCTTGGTGCGGCGGTCCACCCGCGCCGGACCCGAGACCCCGGGGCCGGTCGCAGCCCCGACGATCCTGCGCGCCAGCCGCCTCCTCACCCCACGATCGTGCCACGTTCGGTGGTGCGATCCGATCGGGCCGTGGCCATGAGTTCCTCGGCGTGGGCCTGGGCGCTGCCCGAGTCGGCCATGCCGCCGAGCATGCGGGCCAGCTCGCGGACCCGGCCCGCGTCGTCCAGGGCGCTCACCCCGCTCTCGGTGACCCGGCCCGCACTGGACTTGGTGACCACGAGGTGCCGATCCGCGAAGGCGGCCACCTGGGGCAGGTGGGTGACGACGAGCACCTGGGCGCCGCGGGCCAGCCGCGCCAGCCGACGGCCGATGCCGAGGGCCGCCTGACCGCCGACCCCGGCGTCCACCTCGTCGAAGACGAACGTGGGCACCGGGTCCGCTCCCGCCAGCACCACCTCGAGCCCCAGCATCAGCCGGGACAGCTCACCGCCGGAGGCTCCCTTGGCGAGCGGGCGTGCGGGGGCCCCGGCGTGGGGCACCAGCAGTAGCTCGACCTCGTCGACGCCGTCGGGACCGGCGACGAGCCTGCGGTCCTGCCCCGTCGAGGGGTCCGCCGCCGCGACGGTCAGGCCGTCGGCGTCCTCCCGCTGGCGGACCTCGACGACGAGCGCGGCGTCGGGCATCGCCAGCTCGGCCAACTCGGCGCTGACCGCCGCCGCGAGGGTCTCGGCCGCCGCCGTGCGCAACCGGGTCAGCCGCGCGGCGAGGTCGCCGAGCCCGTGGCGCAGCCGGTCTCGTTCGGCGGTGAGCACGGCGGAGCGGTCCTCATCGCCGTCCAGTTCCAGCAGGCGCAGGCTCGCGGTGCGGGTCCAGTCCAGGACGGCGTCGATGCTCTGGCCGTGGGCCCGGGTCAGGGTGGCCAGATCGGCGCGCCGCTGCTCGACGGTCGCCAGCCGGGCCGGGTCGGCCTCGACCCGTTGGGCGTACGAGGCGCATTCGCCGGCGACGTCGCCGACCAGGACGACGATCTCGGTCAGCCGGTCCGCCAGGTCGGCCAGCTCCCCGTCGTGCCCGCGGACCTGGTCGAGGGCGATCCGCGCGGAGGTCAACGGCCCCAACGCGTCCGGTGTCGGGACGGCCACGTCGTCCTGGCCGGTCAGCGCCGCCTGGGCGGTCGCGGCGGCGGTCCGCAGCTCCTCGGCGTGCCCCAGCCGGGTGGCTTCGGCCCGCAACTCGAGGTCCTCGCCGGGCCGGGGGTCGATCCGCTCCACCTCGGCCAGCCCGAGCCGCAGCAGCTCCGCCTCCTGGGCCCGCTCCCGGGTCTGGGTGCGGATCTCGTGCAGCTCGGCCTCGACGTCTCGCAGCCGCTGCCAGCGGGTGCGGTACTCGGCCAGCGCGTCCGCCAGCTCGGGCCCGGCGAAACGGTCGAGGGCCCGGCGCTGGTGGGCCGCCGAGCGCAGTCGCAGCTGATCGCTCTGGCCGTGGAGGACCACGAGGTCCCCGGCGAGGGCGCCGAGCAGGGCCACCGGGGCGGAGCGGCCACCGACGTGGCTGCGGCTGCGTCCCTCGGCGCTCACGGACCGGGACACGATCAGCTCGGACCGTCCGTCCGGCAGGTCGTCGAGCTCACCGCCGGCCTCCCGGGCCCGTTCGGCGACGGCGCCGTGCGCTCGGACGGCCCAGCGGCCCTCCACCAGCGCGCTGGTGCGTCCCGAGCGGACGGCGCCCGTGTCGGCCCGCCCGCCCAGTAGCAGCCCCAGACCGCTGACCACCATCGTCTTGCCCGCCCCGGTCTCGCCGGTGACGACGGTCAGGCCGGGACCGAACTCGAGTACCGCGTCCGAGATCACCCCGAGCCCGCGCAAGCGCATCTCCCGCAGCACGCCCCTCAGCGTAGGGACTGCCGACGACGACCGCTGTCCGCCGCTCACCTACTCGTTCTCGGGTTTGAAGCGCGGCCGCCAGCCATGGACCGGGAGCTGGAACTTGGCGACCAGCCGGTCGGTGAACGGGGGCCGGGCGAACCGGGCGAGCCTGACCGGCAGGTCCGAGCGGCGCACCTCGACCCGGGCCCCCGAGGGCAGGTCCACGCTGCGCCGGCCGTCGCACCACAGCACGGCGGTCCCCGGGGAGATCACCTCCACGGTCGGCACCGAGGACGGCGCGACCACCAGCGGACGGGCGAACAGCGCGTGGGCGCTGATCGGGACCAGCAGTAGCGCCTCGACCTCGGGCCAGACCACGGGGCCTCCGGCCGAGAAGGCGTAGGCGGTCGATCCGGTCGGGGTGGCCAGGACGACGCCGTCGCAGCCGTACTCGGTCAGCGGGCGGCCGTCGACCTCGAGCACGACCTCGATCATCCGTTCCCGGTCGGCCTTCTCGATGCTGGCCTCGTTGACCGCCCAGGTGCGGGCCAGCGCCTGGCCGTCGAGGTCGACCAGGACGTCGAGCGTCATCCGCTCCTCGACGTCGTAGCGGCGCTCGGCGATCCGGGTCGCGGTCTCGTCCAGGTCGTCCCCCTCGGCCTCCGCCAGGAAACCGACGTGGCCCAGGTTCACCCCGAGCAACGGGACGTCGCTGCCACGGACCATCTCGGCGGCGCGCAGGATATTGCCGTCGCCGCCGAGCACGACGACCAGTTCGGCGCCGTCCAGGGGACGGTCGCGGTCGGCGACGCGGATCAGATGGCGGACACCGGCGCCGAGCGTGTCGGCCTCCTGGGCCGGCATCAGACAGCCGACGCCCGCCCGGTCCAGCGATGCGACCAACTCCTCGGCGGCCCGGACGGCGACGGCGCGCCCGGTGTGCACCAGCACCAGAACCCGTCGATCGGTTCGGCTCACGCGGGACCCTCCTCGACCACACGAGTCACCTCGGTCTCGGCCAGCTCGCCGGCCCCCTCGGCCAGCCACAGGAAATACTCCACGTTCCCGCTGGGGCCGGGCAACGGGCTGGCGCACACCCCTCGCACGCCGAGCCCGTGCTCGGCGGCGGCCACGGCCACGGCATGGACCGCCTGGCCGCGCGCTGCCGGGTCCCGGACCACGCCTCCGCTGCCGAGCCGTTCGCGACCCACCTCGAACTGCGGTTTGACCATGACCACGAGGTCGGCCCCGGGGGCGCCGACCGCCCGCAGCGGCGCCAGCACCAGGCGCAGCGAGATGAACGACAGGTCGGCCACGATCAGGTCGGGCGGGTACGGCAGGGCCTCGGCGGTCAGCTCCCGCACGTTGGTCCGGTCGAGAACGGTGACCCGCTCGTCCTGGCGCAGCGACCAGGCGAGCTGGCCGTAGCCGACGTCGACCGCCACGACGTGCGCGGCGCCGTGGCGCAGCAGCACGTCGGTGAAACCGCCCGTGCTGGCCCCGGCGTCGAGGCAGGCACGACCCGCGACACGCAGTCCCCGGGGACCGAACGCGGCCACAGCGCCGGCGAGCTTGTGCCCGCCGCGACTGACGTAGTCGGGACCGCGGTCGTCGTCCCGGACGAGGACGGGGGCGGCGGCGTCGACCTGGGTGGCCGCCTTGGTGGCCACCTGCCCGTACACGACGACCCGGCCGGCGTCGAGCAACTGCGCGGCGTGGCCCCGCGAACGCGCCAAACCACGCCGGACCAGCTCGGCATCCAGGCGGCGCCGCTGCGCCACGTCACTCCTCGACGTCGGCCAGGCGGTCCTGCAGGGTGCGGTGTACGGCTTCGATCACGGGCAGCTGGTCCTCGAGGGAGATCGCCGAGGCCCGCGCCAACTCGCGGAGCGCCTCCTGCAGACCCGGGTCCCCCGTGGCCGGGAGCTCGAGGCCGTCGCCGCCGTCGGGTCCACCGTCCTCGCCGTCCCGCACGTCCAGGACGCGATCGCCCTGCTCGCCCTGCGCAGGCGCAGCGTCCTCGCCGTTGGTCATCCGTCGCTCCTTCCGCCGTGAAGCACGCTATCGCGCCCACGCGGCCGCGGGCTCGAACCGCGCGCAGACCCGCGACACCTCGGGCGCCGTCAGGGTGGCGACGTCCTGCCCGTCCCGCAGATCGGCCCAGGCCCACGCCGCGCCGCAGGCCGCCCGCAGCAGGTCCACCGGGTCGCCGCCGTCCTGCTCGGCGACGTGCAGCGTCGGCGCTGCGGGGGAGCCTGCGACGTCGTCGACCTGCACCGTGAAGCCCCGGCAGTGGGCCGACACCCGGCCGTCGAGGCGGACCTCGACCTCCGGGTGCGGCTCGAGCAGCCCCGACAGGTCGGCGGCCAGGTAGCGGGGCCGCTGCGCCGGGGGGGCGGCGACCAGGTCGCTCACCCCGCTGACGCCCGTCATCACGGCCATTCCGGGCATGCCGGCGGCGTTGGCCCCCTGCAGATCGGTGTCAAGCCGGTCCCCGATCACCAGTGGACGGGCGGCGCCATGGCGGCGGGCCGCGGCGAGGAAGGGTTCGGGCTGGGGCTTTCCCGCGACCAGGTCGGGACGACGCCCGGCGGCGTCCGCCACCAGCTCCACGAGTGCCCCGTTGCCCGGGGCCGGACCATGGGGAGTGGGGACCGTGCGGTCGAGGTTGGTCGCCAGCCAGGGCAGACCGGCTCGGACGGCGCGGGTGCCCTCGGCGAGCAGGCGCCAGGTGAGGTCCGGGTCGAATCCCTGCGCCACGGCGTCCGGTCCGTCCTCCACGCTCGCGACCGGGACCAGCCCGACCTCGAGCAGCGCGGCCCGCAGGCCGTCGCCGCCGATGACCAGCACCTTCGCCCCCGCCGGCAGCCTCCCGGCCAGCAGCGCGGCGCCGACCTGGGCGGAGGTGAGCACATCGCCGGCCTCGGTCGGCACGGACAGGGCCACGAGATGGTCGGCCACCGTCTGCGCCGCGCGGCTGGCGTTGTTCGTCAGGTAGCAGATCGCCATCCCGGCCCGGCGCGCCGCCGAGATCGCCTCGGCCGCTCCGGGGACCGCGTCGGGACCGACATAGACGACGCCGTCGAGATCGACGACCGCCAGGTCGTGGCATTCGACCAGCGGCCGTTCGCTGGACCAGATGCCCTGCTGCGCAACGGTTCCAGAGGTCATGGTTGCTCCTCGAGCAGATCCACGAAGAAGGCCCCGCCATCCCCGTCGGCGTCCTGGTCCGCCGTGTCGTCGTCGTCCTCGGCGAGGGTTCCGGCTCGTTCGGCCCAGCTTCTGGCCTCCTCGGCGCGCCCCGCTGCGGCCAGCGCGCTGGCATAGGCGGAGCGCAGCCGGGGCACCCACTCCTCCGGGGACGCCGACTCGAGCTCCGGGATCTGCAGCGCCAGCACGGCGGCCTCATGCTGTCCGAGGTCGGAGCGCGCACCGGAGACCACGATCTGCAGTTCGACGCGCTCGGCGGTCGCCAGACCCGCGGCCTCGGGCGAGGTGCCCAGAGCCAGGGCTCGCTCGGGCCTGCCCAGCCCCCGCTCGCAGTCCGCCATCACGGGCAGGTGGGCCGAGGAGCCGGTGAGCCGGCGCCAGGTCCGCAGTTCGGCGAGTGCCTGGGCGTAGCGGCCGGTGTGATAGGCGACCAGACCCGCGGCCTCGCGCACCGCCGCGATGCGCGCTCCCCGTGCCCGGGCCGCCAGAGCATGTTCCCAGGCCAGTTCGGGGTCTCCGTCCAGCAGTCGGCCGGCAGCCACCAGGTGGCGGGCCACAGCGGCGGCGGTGTGGGCCCCGAGCCCCGACAACTCGGCCCGGACGGCGCGGTCGAGTTCCTTCCCGGTGACGTCTTCGGGCAGTTCGGGAGCCGGTGGCAATGGACGCCGGGACTGTTCCGGCCCCCCTCGGTCCCCCGCCGGTCGCGGCCCAGCCGTCGGCCGGCCTGTGGGCCCACCCGTCGGGCTGCCGGCCCTCCTGTCGCCCGGCCCTCTCTCACCTGCGCGGGCGGGGCCGCCCGCCGCGCCCCTGACGGATCTCGTGGGCCCTGCGCCCCGTTGTGGCCGGCCCCCTCCCCGTCCGCCGTCTGCCCTCGATCTGCGCTCACCCACGTCTGGCCCTCCCGGCCGTCTGGCCACAAAACGACGATGGCGGTCACCGCACGGGTGACCGCCATCGTGAAGATGTCCGGCGGCGTCCTACTCTCCCACCCAGTCCCCCGGGCAGTACCATCGGCGCAGACGGGCTTAGCTTCCGGGTTCGGAATGGAGCCGGGCGTTTCCCCGTCGCTATGGCCGCCGAAACTCTATGGAGATGTCGTCGGTACCCGACCGCATCTCGGGAACCGCACAGTGAACGCGAGCAAATCTGTTGGCAAGTTGTCGGCTTATTAGTACCGGTCAGCTTCATGCGTCTTTGGTCCGCACTTCCACATCCGGCCTATCAACCCAGTAGTCTAGCTGGGAGCCTCTCGGGGTAAACCCCATGGAGACCTCATCTTGAAGCGAGCTTCCCGCTTAGATGCCTTCAGCGGTTATCCCTTCCGAACGTAGCTAACCAGCCGTGCCCTTGGCAGGACAACTGGCACACCAGAGGTTCGTCCGTCCCGGTCCTCTCGTACTAGGGACAGCCCTTCTCAAGTCTCCTGCGCGCGCAGCGGATAGGGACCGAACTGTCTCACGACGTTCTAAACCCAGCTCGCGTACCGCTTTAATGGGCGAACAGCCCAACCCTTGGGACCGACTCCAGCCCCAGGATGCGACGAGCCGACATCGAGGTGCCAAACCATGCCGTCGATATGGACTCTTGGGCAAGATCAGCCTGTTATCCCCGGGGTACCTTTTATCCGTTGAGCGACCGCGTTTCCACGAACCACGGCCGGATCACTAGTCCCGACTTTCGTCCCTGCTCGACATGTCTGTCTCACAGTCAAGCTCCCTTGTGCACTTGCACTCGACACCTGATTGCCAACCAG
>CAYYCE010000036.1:0-12952 GCA_964469635.1 uncultured Kineosporiaceae bacterium | reverse complement strand
CGCCGATATCGACGCGCACGCGGGGTCCAGCCGGATCCCGATCCTGTTCTGCGGTCCGCTGCTGCACCGGCTGGGAGAGGCCTTCATCCCCGATCTCGGCGGCTGCCGGATCGGTGATCGCCCGATCAACTACCACCTCGACGTACTGCGTCAGTTCGGGGCGGTGGTGGACAAGGAGCCCCACGGCATCGCGTTGAGGGCCCCGCAGCGACTGCAGGGCACCAGGCTCGCGCTGCCCTACCCGAGCGTGGGAGCCACCGAGCAGGTGCTGCTCACCGCGGTCCGGGCGGAGGGGGTCACCGAACTGCGCAACGCCGCGATCGAGCCGGAGATCATGGACCTGATCGCGGTGCTGCAGAAGATGGGCGCCATCATCAGCGTCGAGGTCGACCGGGTCATCAAGGTCGAGGGCGTGGACCGGCTGGGCGGCTTCAGCCACCGAGCGCTGCCCGACCGCATCGAGGCGGCCAGCTGGGCCTGCGCCGCCCTGGCCACCGGCGGCGACATCACCGTCCGGGGCGCCAGGCAGCTCGAGATGATGACGTTCCTCAATGTGTTCCGCAAGGTCGGCGGGGCGCTGGACATCGCCGACGACGGGATCCGGTTCTCCCATCCCGGCGGCGGCCTGAACTCCCTGGTCATCGAGACCGCCGTGCACCCGGGGTTCATGACGGACTGGCAGCAGCCCCTCGTGGTCGCGCTGACCCAGGCGAACGGGCTGTCGATCGTCCACGAGACGGTCTACGAGAACCGGTTCGGTTTCACCGGGGCGCTGCGCGACATGGGGGCCCAGATCCAGCTGTACCGGGAGTGCCTGGGCGGGTTGCCGTGCCGGTTCGGGCAGCGCAACTTCCGCCATTCGGCAGTGGTCAGCGGACCCGCCAAGCTGCACGGCGCCGACATCGAGGTGCCCGATCTGCGGGGCGGTTTCAGCCATCTGCTCGCGGCGCTGGCCGCCGAGGGCACCTCGCGGGTGCGCGGCATCGGGCTGATCGACCGCGGGTACGAGCATTTCCAGAGCAAGCTCGACGCCCTGGGCGCCCGGTACGAGCGCTGAGCGACGGTCGGGGCTACGGTCGTGCCGGATCGGCGGGGACGAACCCCACGCCCGGCACGTGCAGCTCGGTGACGAGCGGAGCCTGTTCGGGGCCCTCGACGGTGACGGTGACCCGCTGGCCCGTCCGCAGCAGCCGCAACCGGCTCCGCGCGAAGGCCTCCGCGGTGAAGGGCAGCACGACGCCCTCGTCGGTGAGCACACTCCCGGTGCCCGAGGCGGCGTCGAAGCGGTGAACGGTGGCCTGCACACGGCCAGGGTAGTCAGCTGGGCGCCGCCGCGCCGCCGCGCCGATTCGGTCGAGGACGGCGAGGGCGGCCCTGGTGTGCGGACCGCACCCCAGCGCCCGGGCCGCCCGCAGGTCCTCGGGGGTGTCGACGTCGCGCCGCAGCCGGGGCAGGTCGAGCGTCAGCACGGCGGCCCCGCGGCGGCGGTGCTCGAGCAGCGAATGCGCCCCGAACGCCGGGCTCAGGTCGGCGGCCCGCCGCCCGGCCAGCAGCACCGTGCCGTCCTCGTCGGCGTCAGGCACCGCGACCATCCTCGCCGAGGTCGTCAGCGCGTGGTCCACGGCCGCCAGGGCCGTCTCCAGGTCGCTCGGCCGCAGCGCCGGCAGGTCGGGCAGCAACACCCCGACGGGGCCGCCGGGCGGCAACCGTGCCGCGGCATCCAACCCGTCGGCGACGGCGGCCGGAAGCCCGGCCCCGGGACGACGCTCGCCGACCACGAGGGCCCCGGCGTCCGCGGCGGCCGCGGCGGTGCGGGAGTCCGCGGTCACCACGAGCAGCCGGGTCACCACCCGGCACGCCCGGACGGCGAGCAGGGTGTCGGCCGTGATGGCCGCGGCGAGGTCGCCGATCGTCCCCGCGACGTGGCCGCGTCCCCGGACAAGCCGCGACTTGCCGCGAGGGCCGCCCTTGACCGGAAGCACCAGGGTCCAGGACCGGCCCGGGTCGGCGCCCTGGGTCCGGTCCTGAGTCGGGCCCGGCATCCGGTGCGGGCCCTGGTCGGCGGCGGCCATGGGGGGAGTCTCCCAGCAGGTCGCTCGACAGCCGGTACCGGGGCCGGAGAGGATGGGCGGCCGTGAGTACCTCACGTCCCGCGCCGCGCCACCGCGGCTGGGCCTACCGCACCGCGGAGGTCCTCGTCAGGCCGGCGATGACGGCGCTGACCCGCCGTGACTGGCGCGGGCCCGAGCACCTGCCGCGCGACGTGGGGTTCGTGGCCGCGGGGAACCACCTCTCGCACATCGATCCGCTGACCTTCGCCCACTTCCTGCTCGACCACGGCGCCCCGCCGCGGTTCCTGGCCAAGGAGGCGCTGTTCTCGGTCCCGGTGGTGGGTCCGATCATCACCCACGCCGGCCAGATCCCGGTGCTGCGCGGGAGCGCCGACGCCGCCCAGTCACTCGGCCCCGCGATGGACGCCGTGCGGGGCGGGGAGTGCGTGGCGATCTACCCCGAGGCGACCCTGACGCGGGACCCGAACCTGTGGCCGATGGTGGGCAAGACCGGGGCCGCCAGGGTGGCCCTGACCACGGGCTGCCCCGTCGTGCCGATCGCGCAATGGGGGCCGCAGCATCTGCTGCCGCCGTACTCGACGCGGCTTCGGGTGACCCGTCGCACGGACGTCCACGTCTGGGCCGGGCCGCCCGTCGACCTGTCACGGTTCGCGCCGCGGAACCCGGACCGGCCGCCGGACCCCGCCGGCCTGCGGGCGGCGACCGAGCAGATCATGGCGGCGATCACCGCGCTGCTGGAGGGCATCCGCGGCGAGCGGGCCCCGGAGCGCCGCTGGGATCCGCGCGAGCACGACCTGCCGCTGACCGGGAACCCGAACAAGCGCAGGAGGAGCTCCTGAGGGCCCCGGCCGGGCTCAGCCGGGCAGGGCGTCCTCGTGGACGATCCGGCCGCCGGCCATCGTGAGCCGCACCGTCGCGTCGGCGAACCGGACGGCGTCCGGTCCGGCTGCGGCCCCGGCCAGCACGTCGTGGTCGAGCAGCACCAGGTCGGCGCGCCCGCCGATGGCGATCGTGCCGCCGTCCTGGTCGTGGTTGACATAGGCCGAACCCGCGGTGAAGGCGTCGAGGGCGGCATCGACGTCCAGCCGCTGCGCCGGCAGGAACGGCGACTCGTCCCGGGGGGCCCGACGAACCGCGATCTCCAACTGCTCCAACGGGTTCGCCGATGAGACCGCCCAGTCGCTGCCCATCGCCAGGCGGGCGCCGGCGGCCCGGATCGAGGCGAACGGGTACTGCAGCGCGGCCCGTTCGGGGCCCAGGAACGGGATGGTGAACTCGTCCATCTGCGCGTCGTGGCAGGCCCAAAGCGCCTGGCAGTTGGCGACCACCCCGAGTTCGGCGAAGCGTGGCACGTCCCGCGGCTGTACCACCTGGATGTGGGCGATGTGGTGGCGGTGGTCGCTCGGCCCGTTGGCCCCGCGGGCCGCGGCCACGGCGTCGAGGGCATTGCGGACGGCGCGGTCGCCGATGGCGTGCATGTGGACCTGGAAGCCATGGCCGTCCAGCCGGGTGACGGCGGCGGCCAACAGGTCCCGGTCCACGTGGCTCAGCCCGTGGTTGTCGGTGGCCGTGCCGCAACCGTCGCCGTAGGGCTCCAGCAGGGCCCCGGTGAAGTTCTCCAGCACCCCGTCGGTCATGATCTTGACGGTGGTGGGGAAGAACCCGGGCACCTCCGATCCCGCGCCGGCGGCGGCGCCTGCGGTCCGCTCGCGCAGGCCGAGCAGGTCCTCGATCTGTTCGAGGCCGCGATTACGGTCCCACCACAGCGCGCCCACCACCCGGGCGCTGAGCCGGCCGCCGGCCGCCAACTCGCGATAGGCCGCTGCCGTCGCCGGCGTCACCCAGGCGTCCTGCCAGCCGGTGATGCCCAGGGCGTGAAGATGGCGCTGGGCCCGCAGGATCGAGGCCAGCCACTCGGCGTGCGTGGGCACCGGCACGACGTGGTCGTTGAAGCTGTACGCCGCCCCCTCGTGCAGGCAGCCGGTCGGTTCGCCCGAGACCGGATCGCGCTCGATCCGGCCGTCGGGCGGGTCCGGTGTGGCCGAGTCGATCCCACCCAGCTCCAGCGCCCTGCTGTTGAGCCAGGCACCGTGGACGTCGCGATTGAACAGGAACACCGGGCGGTCGGGCACGACGGCGTCCAGGTCGTCCCTGTGCGGCAGGCCGCCCGGGAAGTGCTCCATCGACCAGCCGCCGCCGACGATCCACGGCTCGTCGGGATGCGCGGCGGCGTAGGCGGCGACCGCCTGCACGTGGGCGTGCCGGCCCGTCAGGTCGTTCAGCCAGACCCGCAACTGGTTGCGGCCGGCGAACGGGGCATGCACGTGGGCGTCCTGGAACCCGGGCAGCACCAGGCCGCCGGCAGCCTCGATCACCCGGGTGCCCGGCCCGATCAGGGCACGGATCTCGGCGTCCCCGGCCCCGCCCACGGCCACGATCCGATCCGCACGGACGGCGACGGCGTCGGCCTGAGGACCCTCCGACGGGCGCACCCGGGCTCCGGTGACGAGCACATCGGCGGCCCTCACGGCTGTTCCGCGGCGGGGTCACGCCCCGGCGCCGGAGCAGGCCCCCGCAGGGCCCGGTCCAGATCGCTCCAGAGGTCCTCGACGTCCTCGACCCCGACGGACAGCCGGACCAGGGACTCCGGAACCACCTCGGGTTCGCCGTGGTGGCGGCGGCGGCGTTCCAGGGTCGACTCCACCCCGCCGAGGCTGGTGGCGTCCACCCAGAGCCTGGTGGCCGCGCACAACCGGTCGGCCGCGGTGGGCCCGCCGGCCGGTTCGACGGAGACGATGGCGCCGTAGCCGCGCAGCTGGGCCGTGGCGCGCGCATGGCCCGGATCCGCCGGCAACGACGGGTGGTGC
The DNA here is from genome assembly GCA_964469635.1 of uncultured Kineosporiaceae bacterium. Lineage (GTDB taxonomy): Bacteria > Actinomycetota > Actinomycetes > Actinomycetales > Kineosporiaceae > JADJPO01. The sequence continues at coordinate 8,013 of CAYYCE010000036.1, read as the reverse complement.
ACCCGGGCCACCGCCGGGTGCTCGGCGAGCCGACGGGCCAGTTCGGCGGCGTTCGCCCAGGCCCGTTCCAGCCGCAGGTGCAGGGTGCGTAGGCCGCGCAGCGCCAGGAAGGTCTCCATCGGGCCGGGCACGGCGCCGTTCATGCTCCGGTGGGTGTGCAGCCGTTCGTACAGCGCCGGCCGTGCCGTGACCACGGCACCCATGAGCACGTCGGAGTGCCCGGCCAGATACTTGGTCGCCGAGTGCACCACGATGTCGGCGCCGTGCCTGAGCGGGTTCTGTCCCAACGGGGTGGCGAAGGTGTTGTCGACCGCCACCAGCGCCCCGGCCGCCCGTCCCGCGTCGATCAGCGCGGGGACGTCGGCCACCTCCAGGAGCGGGTTGGTGGGCGACTCCACCCAGAGCATCGCCGCGCCCTGCAACGCGGCCGCCACGTCCTCCGGCTCGATCCCGGCAGGACGGCGCAGCACCAGGCGACCGAGTCGGGCGAGTTCGTCGGTGAGGGTGTGGGTGCCGGCGTAGGCGGTGCCCGGGAGCACCAGGGCGCCACCGGGCGGGATCAGCGACAGGGCGGCCGCGACGGCCGCCATCCCCGAACCGAAGGCCAGCGCCCGGCCGGATTCGAGCACCCCGAGCGCCTGCTCGAACGCCGTCCAGGACGGGTTGCCCCAGCGACCGTAGACGAGGTCGCCCGGCGCCGCCGTCCCCGGCCGGGCGGCGAAGGTCGACGCGAAGGTCACCGGCGTCGACATCGGCGCATCGGGAACCGGTTCGGGGCGTCCGGCCGTCACCGCCAGGGTGGCCGGGCGCAGGTCGGCGATGTCCATGGCTGCACCCTAGGCGGCGGTGCGCACCGGGCGGCCCGACTCGCCCACCCCGCGGTGGTCAGCCGGCGAGCAGGTCCCGCAGGTGCTGCAGCACCGGGCCCGGATCCCGACGCTGGAACACGTTGCGCCCCACGCACAACCCGGCGGAGTTCGAGGTCGCAACGGCCTTGGCCAGCTCCGTGAGGCTCTCCTGGCCGGAGAGCGCGCCCCCGGAGAAGAGCACCGCCACGTCCTCGCCGATGCCGTCGAGCAGGGCGGGGATGTCTTCGAGGTGGGCCGGTGGCGCCGTCTTGATGGCGTCGACGCCGAGTTCGAAGCCCACCCGCAGGTAGTGCCGGTGAAGGCGCAGCGCCTCGGCCGGACAGTCGGCCTGGGGCCCGGCCGGGTAGATCATGGCCAGCGTCGGCAGGCCGAACCGGTCGGCCTCGTCGACCACCCGCCCGATGAGCTGCAGGTTGTGGGCGTGGTTGTCGGGGCGGAAGTTCACCTGCAGCGAGACCCCGTCCGCCCCGAGCCGGACCGCTCGCTCGATCCCGGTGACGAGGTTCTTGGTGTCCGGTTCCTCGCCGATGGACGTCGACCCGTTGAGGTGGATCATCACGCCGACGTCGCGCAGAAGTTCGGCCTGGGCCAGCCGGGCGACCATTCCCTTGTGGGCGATGACGCCGTTGATGGCCGGGTGCCGGATCCACGAGGCGATCTCGCGCACGCTCGTCAGACCGGGGACCGGGCCGACGGTCAGGCCGTGGTCGATGGGGACGATCAGGGAGCGACGGCTGCGCGGGTCGACGAAGCGAGACCAGCGCAGCGTGCGCCCGGGGGACATGACCGGTGAGGCGAAGGTGACACCGGGGCGGTCGCGCAGGTCCACGACCCGCGGCGCCGCGACGTCGGAGACGACGACATCCATGGTGCTCACACCTCCGAGATGGTCTCGTCGACGGGGATGCCGACGTGGCGTCCCGGAGTCGACAGGTGGGCGAGCACGCGGTCGCCGGGCTTGAGCTGGGTGATGTTGAGCGGCTCGCCGTCCTCGGAGAACACCCGCACGTGCCAGTCGTCCTGCATGAGGACGTTGATGCGCTCGCCGCCGGCGAACTCCGCCTCGATGAGCCGCAGCGGACGGATCTCGGTCTTGATCCGGCCGACCGGCGCCTCTCGCACGCGCCCGTCCGTGCCGACGACCATCGCCGGCGAGCCGGCGCGCAGCTCCGACAGGTAGTTGGTGCGGTCGTCCATGGCGTAGACGTAGCTGTGCACCGCCCCGGCGTTGACGCGGAACGGACGCAGTTCCATGTACGGCAGGAAGAAGACCTCGGGGCAGCACAGGACGCCGCCCTGCGACGTCGAGCCGATGATCATGCCTTCGGTGGGTTCGAACATCGTCGCCAGATCGATGCAGCTGCGGTGTCCCATGCCGACCGGCGCGGTGCGGACGATCGTGGCCACGCTGAGCTCCACCCGTGGGGCCGCGGCGTTGTGCACGGCGCCCAGGAAGGTGTCGAGCACGGTGTCGTCGACGGGGGAGAAGAGCACTCCCTCGCTGCCGTACTCCATCACCCCGAGGCAGACGAGGGCGTCGTCGCTGTCGGCCGGGTCGGTGATCTCCTTGATGACGACCGTGCGGCTGGACTGCAACTCGGCGATGACCAGTTCGAGCGGGATGTTCGTCGGGTCGGGGAAGCGCACCAGCACGTACCGGTGGGCGCGCCCGACGCCGATCGCGGCGAGCAGGCTGTCCTGGTCGTGGGCCGAGACCCGGAAGCAGGTGTCGAGCCCGGTGTCCGAGGCGGCGTCCAGCACCGCGACGTCCTCACTGGCGACGGCCCACCGCCCCCGCTCATCGCCCTCGGGAACCAGGCGTTCGTCGCTGACCTCCTTCCACTCGGCCAGGTCGTGCACGTACAGGACGCGCGTCAGGTGCTCGGGCACGGCCGGCGCGTACCGCTCGAGCGTTCCCCGGTGGAGCACCACCGCGCTGTAGCCGCCGTCGACCGCCCGAGCGAGCAGCCGCTCGCCGGCCGGGGTCTGGTCGAGCGTCTTCGTGTCGTACCACGCGTGGACGCGGATGGCGGAGTCCTTGCGATCCCCGGTGCGTGTGCCCATGTCGGTGCTGTCCTCTCAGCGGGTGACCCGCCTCGACACGAGGCGGTCGGCGGGACGTCACCAGGCGCGAGAGTCCAGGAGATCTCCGCGTACCGGCCTTCTCGGTCCCTTGCGGCTGCCATGATGCCCGACGGTGGTGCCGTGATGACGGCAAAGAGGCGCAGTCGCGAAAAGTGAATGCACTCTCACAGATCGTGAGCGATAGTGGATTTGTGATCGGCCGACCGCCGGCGACGGCGACCCGGGCCTCGCCCCATCGGAGCGAGCGTGGGAGAGGTGGGCATGGCAATCGTCGCGCGCAGCGGTGACGTCGGGGACCGTCTCGCCGTTCGGCGTCGGGTCGGTGCGCTGTCGGAGGCCGACATCGCGGGTGGCGTGCACGGCCGGTTCCGCGCGGTCGTGCTCGCCCTTCCCGACGAGATCGCCGTCGTCGAGCACACGGCCGACGGATCCGCCGGGACGACACTCACCTATGCCGAGCTCGCCGGGCTGGCGGGTGGCGTGCTCACCCGCATCCGATCCGAGCTCGGGCCGGGCTCGGCCGCGGGGCCTGTCGCGGAGCCGGTCGCCATGCTGTGCGGGCACGACGCGCCGGCGGTCGCGGCGGTCCTCGGCGTGGTGCTCTGCGGGCACCCGCTGCTCGCCCTCGACCCGCGGACCCCGGCCCCGCGTCTGGCCGAACTGATGCGCCGCGTGGGCGCGAGCGTCGTCCTCGCAGACGCCGCGTGCGCGGGGCTCGCCGCCGACGTCGTCGCGACACTCGGGCGGGGCCGCGTCATCGCGGCGCCCCGTTCGCCCGAGGACGCGGACGCGGACGTGCTGTGGGCCCGTCCGCCCGACGTGCGCAGCGCAGCCTTCCTGGCCGTCACCTCCGGGTCGACCGGCCGGCCGAAGACGGTGGCGGTCGACCACCGTCAGATCGTCCAGGACGCCTGGGTCAATGCGACGGCGTCGGACTGCTACGGGGCCGACGACGTCATGGCCCACACCCTGCCGATGGCCTTCAACGCCGGACTGCTGGTCACCCTCGCCGGCCCCCTGGTCGGGACGACGACCGCCATGTACGACGTTCGCGGCCGGGGCATCGCCGGTCTGCCGGGCTTCGTCGAGACGGTGGGCGCCACCGTGGCGCACATGAGCCCGGCCATCCTGCGCGCGCTCGTGGCGGCCGATCCGCCGCCGCGCCGCCTCGCCTCGCTGCGTTCCCTGACCATCGCGGGGGAGGCCGCCCACGGCCGGGACGTCGCGGCCGCCCGGGCCCTGCTGCCCGCCGGCTGCACCGTCTTCAACCGCTACGGGTCCGCCGAGACGAGCCTCATCACCGAATTCCGGCTCGGTCCCGGCGCCCCGACCCCCGGCGGGCCGCTGTCGGTCGGTCGTCCGGTCGGGCACACCCGCGTCGCCGTCACGGACGATGCCGGGAATCGTCTGCCCACCGGTGAGATCGGCGTCGTCGAGGTCACCCGCGACGTGCTCGCCATGGGCTACTGGCGGGACGGCGACCTCACGGCGGCCGCCTACCGGGACAACCCCGACGGCACCCGCACGTATCGGGGCAGCGACCTGGGCCGGCTCGACGCCGACGGAATGCTGCACCTGCACGGCCGCCGCGACCACAGCGTGAAGGTGCGCGGTCAGCTCGTCGAACCGGCCGAGGTCGACGCCGCACTGTTCTCGCTGCCCGAGGTGGCCGAGGCCGTCGTCGTCGGTCGACCGCGCAGCGTCGAGGACGACGCCACGCGCCTGGTCGCCTACCTCGTGCCCGCGGTCGAGAGGCTCTCCCCGGCCGGCGTGCGGGCGAGCCTGCGCGAGAGACTGCCGGTGTACATGGTTCCCGAGAGCATCGTCCTGCTCGACCGGTTGCCGCGCACCGAGCGCGGCAAGATCGACCGGTCCGCGCTGCCCGAGCCGCCCGCGGCGCTGCGGGGCTCGCACGGCCAGGAGCTGTCGACGTGGGAGCGTCTCGTCACCGACGTGTGGGCGCGGGTACTCGGTCTGCCGGACGTCGGGCTCGACGACGACTTCTTCGCGCTCGGCGGCGACTCGCTCGCGGTCGAGGCGCTGCTGACCGCGATGACCTGCGAGCTCGGCGTCGCTCCGAACGTCGCAACCTCCTCGGCGCTCGTCCAGGCACCGACGGCGCGCGAGTTCGCCGCCCGGATCGTGCGCCGGCCCGTGGGCGACGACGTCCTCGTGCCGCTGCGCACGAAGGGCACCCGCCGTCCGCTGTTCGTCGTCGCGGGCAGCGGCGGCCTCGGTGTCGGTTTCGCCCCGCTGGTCCGTCACCTCGACGACGACCAGCCGGTCTACGCGCTCCAGGCGCACGCGATGGAGGTGCGCGGCAAGCCGGACTGGACCGTGCGCGGGATCGCCCGGCGCAACATCGAGGCCCTGCGCCGCGTCCAGCCGAACGGGCCCCATCTGCTCGCCGGGCACTCCTTCGGGGGCATCGTCGCCCTCGAGATGGCCCACCAGCTGCGGCGGGCGGGTGAGGAGGTCGGCATGCTCGTCGTCCTCGACGCCTTCCCGCCGGACCCGAGACTGCACCTCGATCGCCCGCCGATGCCGTTGTCGCAGAGGGTGAAGGAGGCCGTCGGCGTCGCGCTCACCGGCCTGCGCGGCCGACCGGGCGCCGACCAGTACTGGCGCTTCTACCGGCTCGGGGAGTGGCAGCACCGCTGGTACCGATGCGCGCCCTACCCGGGGCGCACCGTCGTGGTCCTGGCCGACAGTCCCGAGTTCGAGGCCCGCTCCCAGTGGGCGCCGCACCTCGTCGGGCCGTGGAGCGTCGTGCGCGTCGGCGGTGACCACCACTCGATGATCCGCGAGCCCTTCGTCGCCGAGACCGCCGCCGCCGTCGAGACCGCGCTCGCCGAGTGGCGTTCGACCCTGGGGCCCGGGGCGGTCCGGGATCCCTCCCACGGGCCGTTCGGGTGAGCCGTCGCCGGGGTCGCGACGGAGTATGGTCCATGCGATGAGGGAGAACCTCGGCCCGGGTCCGGGCCACGGGGAGGGCCGCCGTCCCCGCGTGGCCGTCGTCTTCGGTGGTCGCTCCAGCGAGCACGGCGTCAGCTGCGTCACGGCTGCCGGCGTCCTGACCGCCATCGACCCCGACGTGTGGGAGGCGGTGCCCATCGGCATCACCCGGTCCGGTCAGTGGGTGCTGGCCGGCGAGAACCCGAAACGATGGCAGATCGAGGCCGGCGGACTGCCCGAGGTGCGTGAGGACGAAGGCCCCCCCGTCGTGGTGCCGTTGGGCTCCGACGGGGGCGGCCTCACGGTGCTCGAACCCGGCCGGCTGCCACGTGAGCTGGCCGACGTCGACGTGGTGTTCCCGTTGCTGCACGGCCCCTTCGGTGAGGACGGCACACTCCAGGGCCTGCTCGAGCTCGCGGACATCCGCTACGTCGGATCGGGGGTGCTGGCGAGCGCGGCCGGCATGGACAAGCACTACATGAAGGTGCTGCTCGAGGGCGCCGGGCTGCCCGTCGACCCCTACATCGTGGTCCGGCCGCGCGACTGGGAACGGCATCCGGAGCGGGTGCGCGACGACGTCGAGGAACTCGGCTACCCGGTCTTCGTGAAGCCGGCGCGGGCCGGGTCGAGCATCGGCATCACCAAGGTCGACTCGGCCGAGGACCTGGACGCCGCGATCGAGTTCGCCCGCGAGCACGACCCCAAGGTGGTCGTCGAGGCCATGGTCACCGGGCGCGAGATCGAGTGCGCGGTGCTGGAGGGCGCGGACGGCGGTGCCCCGGCCACGAGCCTGCCCGGCGAGATCAGGGTTCGCGGCGACCACGAGTTCTACGATTTCGAGGCCAAGTATCTCGACGAGTCCGGCGTGGAGCTGAGCTGTCCCGCGGAGCTGCCCGATCCCGTGGTGCGCACGGTCCGCGACCTCGCCGGCCGGGCCTTCGAGGCCATGGGGTGCGAGGGGCTGGCCCGGGTCGACTTCTTCGTCCAGGGCGACGGCCGGGTGGTCGTCAACGAGATCAACACGATGCCCGGGTTCACGCCGTTCTCGATGTACCCGCGGATGTGGGAACAGACGGGGCTGCCCTACCCGGAGCTGGTGAACCGGCTGCTCACGCTCGCGCTGCGTCGCAGCACCGGTCTGCGCTGATCCCGATCAGCCGGCCGGTCAGCCGATGCAGGTGTGCGCCGTCGTGGGCAGGGCGCTGGCCACCGGTCCGAGGTCGACCAGCGCGGCCGGGAGCGAGGCCCGGTCGTAGGAGGTCGGCATCTCCACCTCCACCGCGGGGGAGCGGCCGTAGCTGACCGCCGTCATCGGGTCGGCGCCGTCGTCGACCACCCAGTCGATCCCGTTGACCGACACGCACGGCAGCGTGGTCGGTCCGGGTTCGGGAAGACCGCAGCGCACCACGATCGGGGGTGAGCCCCAGGCCGCCGCGCCCGCGACCGACAGCGACGTCCGGGGATGGTCGAGCACGGTGGCCGGAGCCGCGTCGAGCGCGGTGGCGCACTCGGGCGAGGCCGCCTGCGGCGCGGGCGAGACCTGCGGTGCGGCGGGGGCCGAGGAGCACCCGGCGATCAGGTCGAGCGGCACGAGCAGGACGGCGGCCGCCGCGACGGCGCGTCGGGCCCGGCCGACGAGCACTGCCCGGCGCCTCAGAGGTGGACGATCGTGCAGGTGGTGGTGCGGGTGATCCCGGGAACCGACTGGATCCGGGCGATGACCAGTTTGCCGAGCTCGTCGCCGCCCGCCGCCTCGACCCGGGCGATCACCTCGTAGGGACCCATCACGTACTCGCACATCGTGACCCCGGTCATGGTCGCGACCTCCCTCGCCACGTCCGACGCCTTGCCGGCTTCGGTCTGGATCAGGATGTAGGCCTCGACCATGGGTCCTCCTCGGAAGTCACCGGGCGTCGTCACGTTACCGTGTCGCTCCGCGGGCGTCTGCAGTCGGCGAGAGGGCATCCCGCTCAAGGAGGTCTCGTGGTCGAGCGCTCACGGACGGTGTCTGATCTGGGGGAGGACGCCCTGGTGGCCGGCGTCCTGGCCCAATACCCGGCACCGCCCGCCTGGGTGGCCGTCGGGCCCGGGGACGACGCCGCGG